>NZ_DJGL01000105.1:787-3164 GCF_002432735.1 Mesotoga sp. UBA5847
CCCCACCGCAAGCGGTCCCCCCCGCTCGAGCGGGGATTCAAGATCAATAACAGAAGTGCGGTTCATCGTTGACACTCCGTGTCCAGGATCTTCATTAGAAGCCGCGAGATGATGAGATCCAGAGAATATGATGTGGGTAATGATGATCCGCTCAAGCGGAGTGTCTATGGCTAAATGATTTGGGACGAAGGACCAAGGACTGATTTTGATCATATGGAATTGAGAGCGGAAGAGGTCGTAAATTTACACTCGAGAGGTAGCAAAAAAAGTAGAGGCAAGAAGCTTTCTAAGTTCAGCGTTTCCTGGATTATATTGATCTCGATTTTCATACCTCTACCCTCACACCTCTGACCTCTAGCTTGATATTGATCTCATCCTAGGACGGTTTTTTCCAGCATCCATCGAATCTTCTGCCCGCTATTTGGAGCTGGAGGCCCGAATTCTTAAGATGAACACAGATCTTGATTCTTGAAGGTAATCGTAACACTGCTAATTGTTAAGGAGGAAGGAAAATGATCAAAAGGATTCTAGTAAGTGCGGTTCTAATTGCATCCGTTCTATCTCTCGCGTCGATTGATATCGCGAAGCAGTACTTAGACAGTTTCTTCAACGGGAAGTTTCCCGAAGCTTATGAGTTGCAGAATGCCGAGATGAAGAAGGCGCAGCCGCTTTCGGCTATGAGAAATCTCAGAGGGCAACTGCAGATGCAGGTTGGAGATTTCGTCCAGATCCTAAATATCAGCGAAGTACCTCAAGGCGATCTTGTGTCCTACATATTCGCCTCAGAATTCAAGGCGGGAGTATTCGATGTGATAATTACTCTGGATGCCGAGAAAAAGGTCGCGGGATTCTTCATAAGACCATCTACTTACGTAAAGCCCGAAACGGAGAGCATAATGATTGAAACAGGAAATGAAGTAGTTGACACCTATCTCAAGGGATTCTTCTCCGGAGAATTCGAGAATATCTTCGAGCTTCAGAATGAACAGGTGAAGGCGAGTCTCACTCCTGAAGCGCTAAGCGGCGCATACGCAAATATTGTTGGCGTGGCCGGGAAGTTCGTAGAAGTTCTGAATCTGGAATCATCAACGAATGACGGTATGATCTCCTTTGTTCTAACATGCAGGTTTGCAAATGGAATCTTCGACATCACTGTCACTCTCGACAGCGACGAGAAGGTGGCAGGCTTCTATTTCCGTCAGTCAGCATATTCCGAAAGGGAGTTGCCTGAATATGCCGACCCATCAGCGTATACGGAACAAGATATTACTGTAGGCAAGGAACCATATTATCTTCCGGCAAAACTGATGGTTCCTAACGATCTGGAAACGTATCCGTTGGTAATCATCTTGCAGGGATCGGGAACACACGATATCGATGGCACTCTGGGCCCGAACAAGCCTTACAGAGACATCGCGGTGGGACTCGCATCGAAGGGAATTGCGACGCTCAGATATCCGAAGAAGTACCTGGTCTACCCGGATAAAGTAGATGAAATCGGAACCTCTGCAGAAGCGGAATACGTAGACGACGCTCTGGTCGTCATCGAACAGATGAAGTCAATTCCCCTATTCAGCGGGATCTACCTCGCCGGACACTCCATGGGCGGAATGGTTGCTCCATGGATTGCCGAAGAGGCTGGAGTCGATGGCGTAATAGTTCTTGCCGGTTCTCCCGTTAAACTTGCCCAGATAAGTCTGGATCAGAATCTCGATCTGGCCGGCGACCAAATGACTGAAGAACAGAAAGCTCAGACAATCGAGTTCTTCAATCAGTTATTGAATGGAGAAATCCCGGAAGAAACGGAGCTGGCCCCCGGACTTACGGCAGGCTATTACTATAGCCTGGACAGATATTTCTGCATGCCTGTTCTTGAAGAGACAGAACTTCCTGTGCTGATCGCTAATGCCGAACTGGATTTTCAGAGCCCCAAACAGTACTTCAACGTCTTCGTTGAGGAGCTTGGAGATAGGCCAAATATCACACTTAAATTGTTTGAAGGCCTAAATCATCTCTTCATGCAAACAGACGGAAAGATAAAGAGCGTTGAAGAATACAGCAGGCCGGGTTATGTCTCGGTTGAATTGATTGACCTGATTGTCGAATGGGTTAATGAGTTGGCGTTGGATTGAAGCCGAGGTTGGGGGTTGCAGGTAGGGGGTCGGAAAGAGCGGAATAAGACGCAATGCTGGCGAAGATCGCACCAGGACGCAGTACCCGCTTCGCGGGGAAGCGATTCGAAAAGCATCACAGCCCGTCATTCTGACAAAGCTCTTGGTCAGAATCTTGATCCTTGTCGCAGTAAATCTCTCGCCTTCTCGTGAGCGCAGCGAAGGTCTCGACCATGCTCATTCTTGACTGATCTTATCGGTGAACG
>NZ_DJGL01000093.1:0-2763 GCF_002432735.1 Mesotoga sp. UBA5847
TGTTGCTTTGTCCAGCATCCTCCGAAAAGAGCTTTTTCTAATGGTCTTACCCATCACCCATAACTCACAACGCACCACCCATGAGCCCAACGCTGCGCGTACAGGGTATTGGTTGGTAAAAGAGTGTTGATCGTTCGTATTCATCTCTAGATACGGAGTTTAAGTCCTCCCTTCCCATCATGCCGAACACACTTAATACGTTATAACGAGATTGCTTAATTTCGCTTTTCTGTCCTTTGAAACAGTCTCACAGACTTTCATCTTCGATTTCTCGTTTAGTGTGAAAATGGAGTCTGACCCTATTTAACAACATCCCCCTTTACAGGTTTTTCCACGCCATATCCTCTTCTTCTCTCAGCCAATCCCTGGCAAGAGCCGACTCTGAAGCATCCCGCAACCCGCAGCTTGATGCAGGCAGATTCCTTTCTTTCAATGCCTTCACAAACCGAAGGATTTCTTCTAAGAGAGTATCGGGTATGGTTTCTATTTCCTTTCTCAGGAGCTGTCGTTTATCCATTAGATCGCCCTCTTTCAATGTGATTAAAATCGCTCTGTCAACCAGGATCTCTCGCTTAGTCAGGTGATTTGCACAAGAGTATCGTATTCAATATCATATCTTGGTAGTCCTGCGAAATCTCTTCTGCGCGCTCCTTCAGCTTTTTGTAATCTTGCAGATTCAAAAATCGCTTTTTCGTTGAATGAATAACACTATTAGCCCTCGTCCAAAAAACTTATCTAATGAGTGTTTTACAGGATATTTCATTCTGCAAATTGTCGGAATGATAGTGTATCATTTTCTTCCAAACTCATTTTCTAATAGCCCTTTTAGGCCCATTTAGAATGCTTCTTATACAGTTCACACTGATCCGTCTGCAGAATTAGGAGTCTTACCAATTCATTTAGTAATTCAAGCAGGACTAGTTTCCTATCATTCCCTTGCAGTATTTTATGACTTTTTTCTCTCCAGTTTCTTTCCAGCAGGGTTCCTTGTGAGATAGAGATGAGAGCTGACTGCTTGTAAGGTGACCATATCTTTTCACAACCGTCTCGATGATCTCCTCTTCTTCGGCGAGCAAATGATCGGTCTTTGCCGTTCCTTTGATCATCACAAAGGCTTTCTTGCCTTCTTCGACCACTCCAGCTTCTTTAAGATAAGAGACAACATCTTCATACTTCACGGGCGTAGGCCCATAGAGATTGGCAATATACCTGAGACCGGTAATGGATATCCCCCTTCTCTCGAATGATAGTGTATCGGAGTAGAACATAAGCTTGAACAATTTCATGTGATCCAGAGGTCCTATCTCGGAAAGGAAACGCCCCACAACTGCACTCAATGCTTTTCCTGAAAAGACCTTGAAGCCATTGAGGCACGATTCGGTATTTCCGTGAGCTTCAATAATCATACTCTCTCTAAGAGAAAGCCGGGATTCATTTTCAATTCCGGTCTTGCCAACTATTCTGTCTTGATCGTCCAGCGAGATCCTTCCCTGGACCGCAGCAGAATTGACAAAAGAGATGAAGTCCTCTCCGCCTGGAATTATGTGATTTGTGTAAGATCCGAGAAGCCTGTCTGAAAGAGCTCTGGAGCCGTCTTCAAGCTTAGAAACCAGGGACTTCGTCCTTCTCAGCAGGAGCGCCATCTCCTCCTGAGTGAGGTTCAGATTCTCTCTGGCTTTCCTGAGATCTGCCGGCGACGGCATGCAATTAGCCTTCTCATAATCTTCCCAGATCTTCTTCCAGGCTTCATCGAGAGATCGGGCATCTACATATGAACTTCCGCACTCATCACATTTATAGACATCGTAGGAAAGTTTGACTCGACTTCCCTTGAAACTCTCGATGCTCTCTTCCTTAGATAGGCGCATTTCCCTTCCACATTCGGGACATCTCATGAAATCAACTCCCGTACTCTGCAAGATGCAAAGATAAACAGATTAGCCTTTCCCTAAAGCTATAACTCAGCTTGAAATAGACTTTGTCTTTGTATTCATAGTCTTCTGGGGCCAGGAATTCATCATCGGTAATATCAAGCTCTCTGAGTATTGACTCAAGCGGTAAGGATTTCCAGACAACAATCGCAAATGTATCTCTTTGATTATCATCCTAGAAGCGTCTTTATCGGATCTTCAGAATCATCTAGAATGTCGTCTTCGAATGTCAGCAGGTCGTCTCTCAGTTGAAGCATCCCCTCGTCCTCCGAAGCAGCGAGGAGTTCAACAATCGCATCGAACGCCTTCTTCCTTTCGCTTGCATCGATCTCCTGGAGCATCTTCCATGCTCTGTCGAACATGATCACTGTAATCACCCCCGGTGCTTTATATCTAAATAATAATGCTTAATCAAGAATTGGAATCTGACCCCATTTAGAAACCTTGTTTCTTTGAAACCCTTTAACAAAAAAGTGAAAGATCATTTTCAACAGGTCTGGGTTCTAGCATTATTAGATATATAGAATGTTATAATGCAGAACGTAAGATATGTGCAATCTACACTAAACATTTCTGTTTTCTCGTTTCCTTCTCAAGTGACGTAATGGGAGGCATACTCATGAAAAGAGTATCTGTTTGGGTAATCACTCTTGTTTTGATCTTAATGTTTTCATCCTGTATTCCGTCCAATTTGGCGCCTATATTGTTGAAAGTCAGGGGCCTTGAAAACGTCGTTAAGGTATCGACGAATTCTTTTGAATGGATAGGAACCGATCCCGATGGAAGTATAGCTAAGTACGAATACAGGAAAGATGGAGGAGCCTGGACTAGC
>NZ_DJGL01000054.1:0-2135 GCF_002432735.1 Mesotoga sp. UBA5847
CATCATCAGCTGACCCGCCAAGGCACTTCTGCCAGGCAATGTTACCTGTACCGTTTAATTTCACTATCCAGTAATCGAATTCTTCACTACTTCCGTGTTTGCCAGTAACATCTCCATTGTTTGACCACGTACTCCCCGCCACGATAAAGCCGCCATCGCTAGTTTGCTGAATGCTTTGTGCTTCATCATAATCCGACCCGCCAAGGCACTTTTGCCAAATGATGTTACCTTTGCGGTCCAATTTCACTATCCAGTAATCGCCTCTGCCATGATTGCCAGAAACGTCTCCGTCGTTCGAATTTGTATACCCGGCGATGATATAGCCGCCGTCGCTCGTTTGCCAGATGCTGTGTGCTTCATCATAATCCGACCCACCAAGGCACTTGGAAAAGGAAGTGTTTTCATATGTGAAAGTCCAGCTAATTATGTTGGAGTAAGCATTTTCATTATCTTTTGCCCTGACGTCAAAGGTATGAACCCCTTCTTTATATCCACTCCATTCATAAGAAGAAGATAACCCGTTAGTTTCCCAACTAATCCCGTCTTTCCTGAATTCGTACGTCGTTATCGTCCCGTCCGGGTCGCTTCCATTCCAGATGAATGTTGTACTGCTCTGAGATATAGTTCCAGACGGCCCACTGATTTTGATCAGTGTCGGAAGTCTGTTCCGAACACCAGGGCACCCTGTGATAAGAAGCGTCGAAGCTACTAGCAGCATAAGCAACAGAACAGAAATAGAGCAGTTCTTCATAATCGCACCTCCATGAGTCAAGCCTCGAACTCGAATTAAACACGGGAAGTCTAGACAACAAACGACAAGGTGTGCAACACACTCGCAACATCAATATAGCACAAGTTACATTATTTACAAAGTGAAGTAGACATTGCTATTAAGGAGATGTTGCACAAATGGCGAAGTGACTCACATCTCCTTTGACGAGCTCTTGCTGGGAATGTTTCGGTATTCGAGTACTTATTTTCTATAGCAGAATCTTCACGAGATAGTCTTTGAACTTCTCCAAGGGAGCTATTGTGTTTTTGTTGGAAACAGTTATTTCTTAAACAAGAGTAAATTCGAGAGCCACGATAGTTCTTGCATGAGTAAAAACGAACTTATTCTATAAAGATCACACACACATTCAATCCGGCTGACATTTGTCTGTGTACTCCAGAAAACCTAGATATAAGGCATAGTGTTGCTGTCAAATAAACGAACAAGTACTATGACTCTTTAGGCCCGACCCTTCAATTATCCAAGTTGTGCCAGTCAATGAGATGCAAAAGAACAGTTAGTAAAACAGTAAGTAAGGACTTTTCTTGTCATGGGACGCACTCGCGTATATTGATTGGTTCTAGTCAATCCGAAAGAGAACTCGCAATGTCATGCATTAAAGAGCAAATTAGATTGTGGATTGTTATAGCGACAATCCTTTTGTCGTGTTTCTTTGAAAACCTTTAACAAAAAGTGAAAGATCGTTTTGAACAGGTTTGGGTTGGGTTCCGTAATGCATCATAATTAAATCTACTCAAGAGGGTTCTAGCATTATTAGATATATAGAATGTTATAATGTAGAACGTAAGATCGTGCAATCTGTAATAAACATTTCGGTCTTCTCGTTTCCTTCTCAAGTCAAGTATCCTATTGGGGGCCATTTCGATGAAAAGAGTATCTGTTTGGGTAATAGCTTTCGTTTTGATCCTTTTGGTTTCATCCTGTGTTCCGTCTAATCTGAAACCCATATTGCTGAAAGTCAGGGGCCTCGAAGGCGTCATTCAGGTATCGACGAATTCTTTTGAATGGATAGGAACCGATACAGATGGCATCATTGACAGATATAATAGAACAGGGTCAGACTCCATTTTTCACACTGAACGAGAAATCGAAGACAAAAAAAACTGTGAGGGACTTCTTATACACAAAAAGAAAAGAATGGAGCCTATTTCCTGCTCCGCCTACGGGGGCACCCACATTCTAAGAGAACATACCAACATGGTTCACATGAAAACAACGTTGTCCGTCGACGGTCCGCTGTTTTTTGATACGCGCGCAAGACGTGAGAACAATCGTCGAGAAAGAGCATTGTCGAGATGTTCGCTTCGCTCACGAGAAGGTGAGAGAAAAGCCAGTCACTGCT
>NZ_DJGL01000054.1:2192-5197 GCF_002432735.1 Mesotoga sp. UBA5847
CACAGACCAGTTTCGGCTTTGCGAGACCAATAAGAAGCATCGAGAAAGAGCACTGTCGAGACGTTCGCTCCGCTCACGAGAAGACGAGAAGCGAAAATAGGGACTGACCGGTTTCAGAGGTCCCATTTTCTACGGTACGACAATGTTGAATTCAAACACATCCTGCCTGCCTCGAACCCGACGCCAAGTCTCACTGGAGAGAACCCGAGCTGTTGAGGCCCCAGCGCCAGCGTATGCGCGACATCGCCCCGGATGTAGATAAGGTCAAAACCGATTTTTGCTCCGACGTAGCCGTATCAGGCGATGCCCGGTAGTATCGTGTTGCATCCCAGACCGGAATCTTTCGAAAGCGTAAACATCATAAAGGGCGTTGCAAGACCGGCTAATAGTGGGCCCAGATTCCACCTCAGGTCGAGACCGATAACGTCTATACCGACAAAGCCCAACAGAGGCGTATTCGAAAGCGATTCAGTCTTTGCCAGGGCGCTTATAAGACCGAGCGAAGGCATTGCAAGAGTAAAAGAGCACACAAATAGAAGAGCTAACAAGAGAAAGATCAATGTCTTCAAACTTTTCAGGCCCCGACAGGAATCTTACACCTCTCAACTGTTGAGACAATACAACCTGCAGAGTCTTTTAAAGTTCTCGTGGAAATGCATTTCGCTTTTCATTGAAGCGGAAAGAATCCAGTTTCTCCGCTAGATCTAAAGGCGTTTGTTATAAAGGCTTGATAGTGACGTTTTTGAAAATGACGCTGGTGTTATGCCAGGCTCTCAGCCCAACTCTTCCATTAGTAAGTTTGCTTTCGCTGCTGTCGGTGGCTGTGAGTACTTCGTTCCCGTTGAAGTAGAAGGTGAAATTTTGGCCTCTTGCCGAAATTTCTATTGTATGATCGCCATCACTTGCGATAATGTTCGAGGGAATTTGTGAGCTAGCGATGACCTCCTCATTGTATCCGGAGAATCTTGAGAATTCGAAAGTCTCCTTTGTCACATCGAATTTGAAAGCATAGGCAGAGAGGTTCGAATGAGCGTCTTCTCCGGTAGCTCGAAAGAAAACTGCATAACCGCCTTTCTGACTTTCAGAAGTTGGCCCTGTATAGTACAAGTTTACAGTTATGTCGTAGTCCTTCCAGTTTTCGTCAACATCAAGAATACCACGGCTCTGCTTTCCATCTCCAGGATTACTCATTATTCCAGAAGTATCAACGTTCCATGTCCCTGTTGAGTGAACGAACGGTAATCTATTCAGACCCGTAAAGGATAGATTCAGACCCGAAGAAACCGTCTGATTACCGCCTCCGTCAAGATAGACGTGGTAATAGGCCTTTGAGTTCTCAGAACTGGCAGCTCCTCCGGGGAGGAATTCGTACTCTCCAGCCGGAAAGCCAGAACCCGTATTTGTAAGCAGTGTGTAGAGTGTAGAAGTATCCACTTCTTTATTGGTGAATATAACGAAGTCATAGACGCCTTCATTATCGCTCCAGGCAACTCCGTAATCGCTGCTAACATTTCTTCCGAGACTGTCGACCGACGATGGTATTCCATCACCGAGATATATTGAAGAAGAAATAGCTCTCGATAGAGTCTTGAAGTCTGAAGCGACGGCAGTTGCCCTGGCCTTTCTTATAGCGTTAAGGGCAAGAGGTGTAGAGACGGCAATGATTGATGCAATAACGGCAAGCACTATGAGCAACTCAACAAGTGAAAACCCTTTCTTCATTCCCATTCCTCCATCGATTCTTGATCTCATTTGATAGCTAGCATGCAATTTCGTGCCATTTGTTGATCTGAATACTGTGTCGAGGGAGAGTCTGACTGGTGAAAAGCTCTCTCGACAAGTATCTCAAGGATTTCCTAAGATCGTACCGGAATTCTACTCGTTAAAGGGATCCTCCCGGTCTGGCATGGCGGTAACGACTGACGCTCGGGATATAATTCAGCTGTTGCATCAAATGAATAATAAAGGGGGAAGAATGAACCAAAAGTCGTTTCTTTTGGTTTTATTGCTCTATGTTTGCACATTTCTGCTCTCGACAGGCATGATCGAGATTAGCAAAGACGCCGACTCAATGCTGTCCGCAGATCAAGCAGGAGATTGAAATAACTGCAGATGGAAACATTTCCAATATTCTAAACCTGCTGATCTCATCATTTGAAGAGAGAGTGGATGGAATAATGGCCGCCCTAAGGGTTCTGTCAAATACACAGGAAGTGCTTTCCGGCGACTGGTTGAATATTGAGCCTCTCTTGATGATCTTCAACGAAAGTTATGAAGGTCTCGCCATGTATATCGAAGCCAAAGGAGACTACTATACCGTTCAGAGGGACTGGACAGGTCTAAACCTCTCGGATAGAGGCTACTTTCCGATTCTTCAGAGCGGCCACGAAGTTTCAGGGTATCGGGTAATGAGCAGATCTACCGGCAAGCGTTCTATCGTATTTGGATTCCAGTAATTGAAGATGGATTCGTAACTTCATTTGTGGGGCTCTCTGCCTTATTCGACAGCTGGAATCTCGAAATGATCTCACGGTTTCAACCTTCACCGCGACCACACTTCTGCGCTTTTGAGGTCAGAAAACGTTTGCGCTGTCGGATAACGCAGCTCTGCTTTTAGGCTCGCTCGGCACTCGTGTTCCGGGCATAAGTAAGGGGTTCGAGATTCTTGAGGAAGATTCGAACACTTTTCTCATTGGAAGTGCATACCCTCTTGAAATTGCTCATTACAGACGTTCACAGAAGAATGGCTGGACGTTCGTATTGACAAATGAACTTGAATCCTGCAAAGAAGATCCGGCTCCGGATAAGCTCTTGAGAGGCGTTCGGATCACTATCCAGGAACACCTAAACAGACTGGATTCAGCCCTTTCAACTGGAGCGCAGGAGATAAGGGCGACTCTCAACGATGGAGAAGGAATCAGGGAGTTGCTCAAGAGGCTTTACGAAAGAAATCCCGAGGTGGTTGACGTTTCCTTTATCGACAGTGATAGCATTCTGAGATTTAT
>NZ_DJGL01000065.1:0-5583 GCF_002432735.1 Mesotoga sp. UBA5847
ACTTTTCGGGAACTTAGGATACCATACAGACTCTAGCACTGTTCGAAAGCAGACATCTTCATAATCATTTGATAATCATAACTGAATTTGAACTATAATTAGCATTGTTTTTACTTGTAATAATCTTTATTAAATCACAACTTGAGTTTGTTGCATTGTATGTGATAATATGTACTCATGATTTAATAAATTCAAGGTGGTGCGGCGAAAGATATGGGAAGGAATTTCTGGCTCTTTTCAGTTGGAAGGTTAGTTTCTCTCATAGGAAGCGGCGTTCAGGCTTTGGCAATTCCCCTATACATCCTTGACCTAACTGGTTCCGGAGCAATCATGGGCACGTTCGCAGTGATTACTATGATACCCAGGATTATCTTCGGACCAATTGCAGGCGTACTTGGTGACAGGTTCAACAGGAAACTGATAATGATCTACATGGATTTTGCCAGAGGGGCAGCTATTCTCGCCATGGCCTATATGGCAAATGCAGAAGCCCTTACAATATCTATCCTTTTCATATTTCAGCTGTTGATTTCGACACTTGATATTTCTTTCGATCCCGCAACTGCGGCAATGCTTCCGGATATTATCGAAGAAGACAAGCTCTTGAGAGGAAATTCTATCCTTGGAGCAGTGAATTCCATCTCTTATATTGTGGGACCGGCGCTGGGAGGAGTGCTCTACGGACTTTTCGGAATCGAAGTAGTGTTCATTCTGAACGGAGTGTCTTTCGTCGCATCCGCAATCAGTGAGATCTTCATAGTTTACGAACGAACAACTGAGAAATCTAGAGTCTCCGTAAAGAGTGTCTTTGTCGATATTGTTGAGGGAATCAGCTATCTCAGAAGAATAAAGGGACTGATGATGGTTCTGATATTTGCTATGGTATCGAATTTCCTTTTGGCACCGGTGTTTACGGTTGTGTTCCCGTTTTTCGCGCGAACTGTGGTCGGTTTTTCCAGTCAACAATATGGGTTCCTTCAGTCTGGATGGGTGGTTGGAGTTCTTATAGGAAACATTCTCCTGGGGACAGTTCTTTCTAAGAGAAGACAGGGAAGTCTCTTTGCAGGAGGTCTAGCAACGGAAACAGTCATCAATTTCATTCTGGCAGCTTTCTTCTTTCCTTACTTCATGAATCTTTTTGGCGGCGCTTCATGGTTATATTTTGCAGCACTTGGAGTGCCGATTCTCGTGATGGGAGTATTTAATGCATTTGTTAACACCCCGCTTCAAACTCTGTTTCACCGGATTGTTCCTACTAGCTACAGATCCAGGGTGTTCTCCGTGATCTCAATTCTCGCTCAGATTGCAACTCCTTTAGGTTCTGCGATCTTTGGTTTTGCTGTTGATCGATTCCCTGTCCATTATCTTGTGCTCTTGTCATGCATTGGCAACGCTATTCTAACTATCGTATTTCTGATGAAGGGCATGTCGAGACTCTTCGAAGAAAAGAGAACAGATAACAGCAACGGCTCAAAGGGAAAGGCAGTCGAGCCTGTGAGAGAAGGAATTGGTGCGTAGGTTCTTTAAGTATCATCGTAGCCATCCCCAGATTCCTCTGCGCTTGACAGGCTGAAGCAAAATCGGTAAAAGAAGAACCGGAGCTTGATTCTCCGGTTCTTCACTCATATTGATGAAGGCTTAGTCTGTTGCGCTCTGGCTGTCCCTTTCTGCAGCAAGGTATTCCAGTTCTGAGATTATTGAATCGATCTCTAACTGAGCTTCTTCAGAAGGATCGACTTCCATTAGCGCTTCCATGTAAGTGAGCCTTTTGCTGAGCTTCTCTTCAATCCAGTCTGGGCTGTAGTCAAGATCTAGAGATAGAGAGTTGTTCCTTATCAAAATGTAAAGAATATCTGCTCTGACTTCCGGAGACATTTCCCTTTCTAACGTGGCTTCCAGTCCCGATTCGATTTCATCAATTGTACTGAAGACATAATCTACGAAACTTTGCCCGTAGTTGCTCAGCTGCTGCTGAAGAAGCTGTTGATTCATGAACGTCATTTCTAGTTCCTCTAGCCAGGAGTTGTAATAAGCAGCCGCAACTTCAGGAACGTTGCTATCAAGCTCATACATCATCTGGACAATCATGCCTCGCTTCTCTCCTATCTCAAACAAGGACCTTATGGCCACTTCGTAGTCAATACTCTCGGTGTATCCCAACATTTGAGACAACTCGATGTAGACAGCGTACTCCACGGGTGAGACCTGCGCAGATGAGTCTCCTTCACCGAAGACTTTCGCGGCAACTTCGACGAAGAATTCATTAGCCGACTCTTCTGTCCCTATAGCTTCCACGTATTCCTTGTAGAACAGCAGTTCACCATCAAGTATCACATAGTCAAAGTTGTTTTCGCTTATGTACCTCTCTAACCAACGATTGTAAGAATCGTTCTGATAACCTGAAACGAAATCATTATATCTGGGAGAGCTCACCATATCGGCCAGACTGTTAATCTCTGTTCTCTCTTCAACGATTATTAAGTGAAAACCAAACTCGCTTTTTACAGGACCGTAAAGCTTACCTATTGGTGCGGTAAGGATAGCTTCTTCAAACTCCGGCACAGTTTGCCCTCTTTGCAGCGATCCAAGCTCCCCACCATTGGCAGCCGTTCCTGAATCAATGGAGTAATGAAGGGCAGCTTCGCCAAAAGTGATTTCTCCACTTTCGATTCTACTCATGAGCTCAGTAGCAGTGGATTCATCGGTCACAAGAATGTGTCGTGCCCTAATCGTTTCATACTGGTTCTTGATTTCGGTCCTGAACTCCTCGAAGTAAACCGATAGAGCTTCTTCAGTAAGCGGAGCAACCGAATTCTGAACGAGTTCGGCCTTGAGGGCAGCATATACGTAACTCCTCATTTCATCTTTGAAGGTCTCAAGCGAGCCGTAGATAGTCTCAATTTGCTCGATCAGCCCAGGATTCGATGTGTACATCTCCATCATTGTATCCGTTTCGGCCTCAACTTCTTCATCAGAAGGAAGAAGATTGTTTTCCTCTGCATAGAAATCGATGAGCTTCTGGTCAACTATGTATGGTATTATCATCGTTTTTAGACCGATCTCGCTAGGGATGTAATAGCTATCGAAATACGGATCAAGAGTAATCCCCTGGCTACTTGCGTTCGCAACAGTCGCGCCAAATGCCTGTTCGATTTCTTCTCTGGTTATCCAAAACTCTTCTGGAACGTCTTCCCCATCTTTGGTAATCCTAACGGCGTACTCTGTTCCGAGCAGGGTCAGTGAGAAAATCGCCATCAGGAAAACTAGTAGTAACTTCTTCAAAATCATTCCCCCTCGTGTATTAGGTACATTCATGATAACATTTCATAGGAAATGGTGTGCCACGAGAGGTGAATATTTTGAGAAAGAGTGATCTTGATCTTGAAAGGCTTCACGCAACGTCCTGGAAATGGTTGAATTCAGAAGAAGCGGAATTGTCCGGAGGGGAGAATTCGAGGCAACCTCAAGCCTTGTATTTCTTTGCCGACGAAAGGAACAAATCCTTCTGCAGAAGGTACAATAGGGAAGTGAATTTCAGGAGAGACGTTGAGGACATAGGGCTTTGCGATAAGTGTGGAATGAGATTTCGGACTTACAGAGCAGCTCAAATCTGTGTATTTGCACCAGCTGAATCTTATTATACAATCGATACACGTGATGAAGCGAAGGCAATCGAGGAATTTCCTGACAAGGATCTTGCGGAAAAGGGAGTAAGCGACTTCGAGAGCAAGAGCTGGCAATAAAAGCTTTCTAATTTGAGTATTCGGACTATCTTTATTCTCGTGGGCCCGTAATGCATCATAATTAGATCTACTCAAGAGAGGCCTTGGAAGAAGATAAAAAATGTGTTAAAATAAATAGTGTAATTTTGTGAATAAATGTTCTTGGTTCGCACCGAAATATTTTTTGGTCAAATAGTATAGTTTATTTTTATCTTTAATCTTGATCTTTATTTTTATCTTTAATCTTGCGGAATTTAAGCTTATCATTGATTTATTTGCTTTCTGGAGGCTGACGGTGAAGAACTTAACGACGGTGCTTATTATGGGGGTGGTCTCCTCTTTTCGCCTTCAGACATGTCGATCTCGCATTTGGGAAAAGGAACTCTGATTGCGTTTCAGGATCTTAGAATGGAGTGGACACCTGAAGAAGGTTCTTCTATTGCAGAGAGAAACTTTGGTTACCTCTATATCAAATCCATAGATGTGACAGGCATTGAATATGAGTATCTGATTTACGATTCGGAAGGTACAATCATCAAGCGCGTTGACTCTGTTTTTCACCCGGTTTCTGAAGGATCTCAGGATTTCTCGAGTTTATCCGATACTGATTTGTTCTCCGGTGCCTTATATCATTCTGGTGCCGGCGTGCACAATCCAAATATTAGCGATGGATATCTTCTAACCTTTAGACACGATATACCAGATGAAGAGAACTCCGGCCCTCATTCCTTCAGAAAAGTTCTTTTCAGAGTCCAGCAACCGCCAGTGGTTTCTTCAACCAGATTTCCAAGAGGCGTCATTGCAATTAGCAATTCTGTGCCCAGATCGCTTGTGATCAACTCTTCTCTTCTTGTACAAGAGCCCTGTGAATCGGAAAACCAAATAGTGTTTTCGAAGACGTCTTTTATCCCTCACTTCTCTCTCGGTGATTACATTTTTGACACAATGAACGACTCTTTCAGAAGAGTTATTTCAGTGAATGATACCGACCCTTCAAAAGTAACACTAGGAACTGAAGAAGCTTTTGTGGAAGAGGCGCTGGCACTTTGATACTGAACATTGAGGGTGATGTATCAGAAATCGTACAGAAATTTGGAACTGAAGGAGATCGTGCCTTTGCAGAGAGTGTAACAACAAACCTGATCACAAAGGAATGGGATGTATCAATCATTGACAAGGATGAGATGAAGGCTGCAATCAAGAACAAACTGATCCTTGACGCAAATATCAGTCTTGATTTTCATCTTTCTTTGAACAAATTCAGCTCTAATGGAACGTTTCGCTTTCCGGCAACACTCTCTTCGATACTCGAGATAGTTGGAGAGGAAGGGTTTGAGACTGGACAAACGAAGAAAATTGCTGAACCACAGGTAAGCATTAGCGTATGCGGAATCCCCGTAAAAATCAGCGTACCGATTGAGCTGTTCTATGAAACATATGAAATGGAAGCAAAAGTCGCAAGCATTGATCTTCAATTCGGTCCCGAGATTCGGATTTCTCCGAAGTTTCATTATGAAGTCGAGGCAAAGTTCAACTTCCACGGTGCTCATGGAAATAGCTATTCAACGGGTTCTATAGATCACAATGCAACCTTTGTTGATAAGATCGAATTTGACGGATCCCCTGAGATAGTAGGAAAGTTTGGCTTCAGGTTTTATCCGGGAATAACTATTGCTTGTGTCCTTCGTCCGGAGATGGAGATGCCAGTCGGTTTTTCTGCAAGAGTAAACGAAACTAAGGCTGAACTCGATTTTGAGACTGTGGGCCATATAATGATTAAACTGGATCTGAGGTTTTACAAGCATACTTTTGCTAAGACAGAGGTCTTCAGCCAGACGAAGAATATTTATTCAAAAGAGTT
>NZ_DJGL01000065.1:5612-10072 GCF_002432735.1 Mesotoga sp. UBA5847
AGAAAGGAACCTTACGAAAAGGCTGAAGAGCCATAATCAAGAAATCAAGGTTGTAGAGAAGAGCAAAGAATTTCCAGCATCAGAAAAGTAAATGTGGGCATCCCAAAGCATTGACTGTAAAGGGATGCCCCTAACTAAGGAACTACTTTAGATATGGATGCTCATTCCATCAATACCCTCCAGGGCACCAAGTACTGTCTCTGATAGCGTAGGATGAGGATGTATTGAGTTCTCAAGTTCTTCTACCGTTAGACCGTTCTTGACTGCTATTACCCCTTCCATTATTAGCTCTGTAGCTGAAGGAGAAACTATACTCATACCAAGAACCTTTCCACTTTCCTTATCTGCTATTACCTTCACAAACCCAGTGTTTTCTAGTACAGTCCTTGCTCTACCATTTGCGCTCAAAGGGAATTTTGCGATACTTACTTTCTCCATGTCTTCGATGTCGTCTTCCCTTATCCCGGTTGATCCTACCTCTGGGCTGGAAAAAATAATCGAGGGAACTGCCGAGTAATCCATTTCCATTTCTTCTCCAGCAATGTTGTGAGCCGCTACTATCCCCTCGTAGCTGGCCACGTGAGCAAGCATTATTCCGGCTCTTATGTCGCCAATAGCATAAATGCCCTTAATGTTTGTCTGCATTCGGCTGTTCGTAATGACTCCTCTTTCAATTTCGAGGCCAAGATTTCTTACGTCTTCGCTAATGGTCGGTCTCCTACCGACTGCGACAAGAACTTTCTCAGCCTGGAGTGAGAGCTCCTGTTCACCTTCGGCATTCAGAATGAAGGTACATTCCTCCTTCTCCACCTCTGTCACCTTTGTTCTCTCTATTATCTCTACTCCTTGCCTTGTCAATGACTTTCGAATATCGTCGGCAACATCTTTATCCTCGTATGGAAGGATATGGTCTGCAAGTTCGACGATAGTAGTCTTCACTCCGAATGAACTGAAGAATGTTGCAAACTCAACTCCTATAACACCACCGCCAACAATTACTAGACTTTCTGGCATTTCTTCCATTCGAAAAACGTCGTTGCTTGTCCAGATTCCTTCGACTTCACTGAATGGCCTAAACATGGAGGGTTCGGATCCACTTGCGATAACAATATTATTCGTATCCAGAATCTCCCCTCTCTGCTCCAGGAGGACGTGCTTTGCATCCTTAATCACAGCTGTGTCATTGAAGAAATCAACTTCGTTTTTCTTCAAGAGGTGTTCAATCCCTTTTCTAGACATCGTGATCGTTCTATTCATGTGAGCCATGATCTTCTTCAGATCATAATCAAGATCGGATACTTCGATTCCAAGTCTCTTTGACTTGTCGGCTATCTCGGTATACAAATGGGCCGAAGTCAGCATCGCTTTTGTTGGAATGCAGCCCCAGTTTGTGCACGTCCCACCGAGATATTCCTTTTCAACGAGCGCAACTCTCTTACCCAGCTGAGCAATTCTTATTGCACAAACATAACCGCCAGGCCCACCACCAATTACAACCGCATCAAGCATTTTCTCTCCTCCTCATATATATCTTTATATCACCGTATTTATCAGATATCTTTTTGATTATCTCATGGCCCTCTTTCTGAATAGACACAGGAATTCTCTCCCCCCGAGAGCGGATAGTCTACAATAACAAGCAATACCTCTCCAGGGCTCATGTTTTCCAGAGTCTTTCTTGCTTGAATATCCGGAATTGGACAAGATTCGCCTCTCATATCGAGAAGCTGGTCAGGCTCGATGACATCAAGCTCGCCCCCCAGATAATAACTGCATATTCTCTCAGAGCAGGAAATTGGCTTGAATCCCTTAAGTTCCGTTATGAAGGAGATCGCCTCATCAAGCATTCTGAAAATGTGTGGAGAACTGAAGTCGAATCTCTCAACGCCATGCAAATGTCTTGAAGTAAGTATCCCAAGCTTCTTCATTTGCTGCAGATGTCTGTATACAGTTGACAAATCTATTTGAAGTAGCGACGCAATTTCTGAAGCAGTTAGGAAGTTGTCCATAAGCATCGTAACTATTTCAATTCTCGTCTGATTTGAGAAAGTGCGAAACAAATCCGGAAGCTTTAATGGCATCCCAAATCCCTCCCGTAGAAAGAGGTGCACGTCTGAACGAAGTGCACCTCCCAAATCACACTATAATAGCCTAACCTATTGACTTCTCACATTCCTCAACTATGTCAATGAAGCCTTCATAAGTTATCAGAGGCACGGTAACGTCATCAACTGAGTATCCCCTGGCCTCAACATCGTCCTTAATAGCAAAGACCTCCGCCTCTGTGGTCAATTCCTTTAGTCCCCAAAAAACACCGTCCTGAATTAGGACAACCTTGTCCCCATCTTTCGCCGCACTGATCTTGATTCTATCGGCAGAATTATTGGGCCCGTTTTTCACTACTATTAAATACATACCAGACACCTCACATGAAGATTACATTGTCAAACTTGTGGAAGAACTCTCCGATATCGGCTTCAGCTATTAATTGTGCATTGAAACTCTCTTCGATTTCATTTACTTTCAGTTTTTCCATATGTTCTTTGACACCATAAACTGCTGTCTCGTACCTCTTGATAAACCTAAAACACATGGAGATCGAGAGCAGGCCAAGACATTCAGGCTTAGTCTTCTTTGAAAGAGCAACAGTTGCCTCTTCCATCAAAAGAACGGATGGCTCAATATCTTCGCCATACATTCCAAATGCAGTCCTAAAGGCTTCATTGACCCAAATAGAGCCTGCTGGCGCCTGATAAACAACAAACAGGATCTTCTTATCCATAGCAGCACCTCACGCCATCAGGTTAACAAACCTGTCGCTGTTGTAAATCAATGAAGCCAGTTCGGGAAGACCACTTGGATTTGAACCTTCGATAATCATATCCTTGGTTACACCTCTGTAGTCCATACAGATTCCGCAAATCTCCACTTTCAAACCCTTCTCTTGTATTAGCGATTCGAGTTTTCGTGGAATGTCTCTATCTATCCTTATCGGTTTGACTTTGCTGTTAACGGATAGTATTGAATCGGCAAAGAGGAAAACCGTCACTTCGTGGCCTTTATCAGGTCCTGCTTCCGCGATCTTAATTGCTGTGTCAAGATCCTCATATGAATACGGTGGTGCAAAAACCTGGATTGTAATCTTCAAATCAGATGCCTCACTTTCTGTAAAGTATGTAAGCCATTGTCCAGTTGCCGAGAATAAGGAAGACACTTGCGATTATTGACGAAATGGCAAGAGTTGGAAGTCCGGAAAGGAAATGCCCGATATTACATCCACCGGCAAGGTTAGCTCCTGCTCCCATCATTGTTCCACCTATCATAACCACGAGATAAGTCTTCGGATTCTTCGGCATCCTCAACTTGAATTCTCTCGCTATTACTGACGCAATGAGTGCTCCCAGGATTATTCCGATTATTTCGTACCCATCCCATCTCAGTGGCTGATTACTGATGTAGGAGTCAAATATGAGACCCAACCACCGGTGATACCAATTCCATAATTTCGACCAGCAGCCTCGCTCGTTATCCATGCAATGGGAGAAAGAACAGCGAGAGATACCGCAGCAACTTTCCAGTTGAACTTAGTCTTTCTCTCCGTGGTCTTCGTGCCAAGCGTGTACCAAAGCAAGACGGCTGCTAGTATTACTGCAGAGATCCAGGGATTAACATTCAGGACTGTCGCGAGTGTGGGCCCTACCTTGTCAAAATATACGGAAGAATTCCCATCAACTGTTATGTTAAATTGGGCCGCCCACGTCCTTATGGGTGAAAACACTCCTCCTCTCATTGCCATAGCTCCTATACCGTAAAAGACCGCGGCTATCATTGCGGTTGTCATTCCCTCTCCGGACCTATAAGTAACACCTGAGGCACATCCACCGGCGAGAACCATTCCCAGCCCAAATACATAGGCACCAACAATATTCCCAAACAGATTAAGCGTCGGAGGAGCAATCCTTATCCAGCCCATCTGAGCCACAAAGAGAACGGTGATCATCTGTAACCCGACTGCAAGAAAACCCAGTTTCCAAAGGTAATTATCCTTAAATAACAAAACGTCCCTAAAAGCCGAGTTGAAACACACTCTGCCTCTTTGAAGAATGATTCCAAAAACGAGACCAACTAATAGACCCGTCCAGGCCATGTCATCTCACCCCTTTTTTCACTTTACTTTGATGTAGATCTTCCACTCGCTGTTCCCGACTTCCTCGATTTCGAGAACTTCGTGTCCCATTCCCTTGACTGCCTCGGGAATTCTCTCTTTCGACATGGCATAGTCAATCCAAACCTCGAGTATCTCTCCGGCTTTCATCTTCTTCAGAGCCCTCTTGGTTTCAACATCCGGTACTGGACAGACTTCTCCTCTTACGTCAACAGACTTAGTTACTTAATACTTCGCCATTTTCATACCTCCTGTAATGTGATTTATTTCACATATTGGTCAACTTAGTAACTCA
>NZ_DJGL01000065.1:10149-16678 GCF_002432735.1 Mesotoga sp. UBA5847
ACTCGTTCGCAAAACATTCACAAACCCTCATTGCTTTCGAAGTAGAATACCACTAACTCACGATCGGGGGGGTCACTATTGAAAAGGGTTACATTCATATCTATACGGGAAATGGTAAAGGAAAGACCACTGCAGCTATTGGTCTTGCGATAAGAGCATGTATGGCGGGCGAGAGGGTCTTCATCGGTCAGTTCATAAAGGGTATGAAATACAGTGAACAAGCGCTATCGAATTATATCGACGGAATAACCATTGAACAGTTTGGAAGGAAATGATTCATTAGAGAAAATCCTGAAGTAGAGGATCTTGAAGCTGCTCGCACTGGTCTTGCAAGATCCCGAGATGTTTTGCGCAGTGAACGGTTCGGTGTCGTTATTCTTGACGAGATATTCATTGCTTGCCATTACAGATTGGTAACAGTAGAGGATATTGCGAAGCTTTTTGAGATGAAACCCGCAAACGTCGAACTTGTTCTGACTGGCAGAAATGCTCCGGCCGAGATTTTTGAGAAGGCAGACCTCGTCACTGAAATGAGAGAGATTAAGCATTATTACCATAGGGGAGTTGAAGCTAGAAAGGGGATAGAGTATTGAGCAAGGCAACTGGACAAGAAGTCAATTATGGCCGGTTCAGGCAATAATTCTTGATTTGAACGCAATCTGCTTGGAGACTCAAAAGGATCTCTGATACCGCGCTGCCATTATTCAGAAGACCCTTCTGTGATCCTATCAAGTTTTTCTTTTACGAAATTACTCATCAAACGTGCGCTGCATTCCTCGAAGGATAAAGATGAAGGATTACACTGGAAAGAGATTTCAAAAGTGACGCAAATGGTGTTAGAATCTTTAGTGATAGAGAAGCACCACGAAACGCGCTTGATGTTCAAACCAACGCTCGAACTTATTATTGTGAGAATGAGGGATGAATACCTTGTCTGCATATGATTTAAAAAGGTCTTACCTTGACCTTATTGATGAAGCGGTCATATTCGTTGATGAATTTGGGAAGATCACCTTTCAAAACTCTGCTTCGCAACGGCACTTTGGAGATGTAGTTGGAAGGATTTATGAAACTCTTTTTGGTTCTGACGATATCTGCGTAGATGATAATGGAGGAATCTGGAGCGTTCTCTCTCACCACGACAATAACGAACAAGGCGAAGTGAAGATTCTGAAAAAAGCAAAGAAGGTATATCTTGATCCAACGGTCACAGAAGTAAGGACAAATACAATTCCCTCATACAGCAAAGCAATCTCAAGAAAAGGTTTTTCGCAGTTCTCAAGTAGGAATTATTCTCATGACGGTGAGAATTATCGAAGCACAGTTTTCAAAAAGATTTTTGAAGAACAGACTTCAGGTATTGCAATCTTCTCTTTTGACAGAACTTGTGAGACAATAGTCCCGGTTTTGAAGAACCTTGCTTTCGAAACAGACCGTCTTGCACGCCTTCCGGTACTGGAAGGCATTCCGCTTGGCAGACCTATTAGCAAAGCCGATTACCTTTTCCTTGAGGCGTTGAGAAGGGTTGCAAAAACGGGAAGAGAAGAGACTATATCGCTTTCGGAGGGAGAATACTTCGAAGAAGTTCTGATTAGGCTTCTTTCAGACCGGCAGCTGGTCAGTATCCACAGAGAGAAGACGACGGAAGCTAGAGCAATAGCGAAGCTTCACACTGCAAAGTGCATCCTGGATTCATCTAGTGAGGCCATACTCTCGACTGACGAACAGGGCAGGATAATCTTCATTAGTAAATCTGCCGAGAAACTTTTTGGAAGAAGGAGAGAGCAATTACTCGGTGAAAAAGCGTTCAGATTCATAAGGGACTCAGGAGATCAAATCAGAGAGATTCCCTTTCTCAAATCAGGTATTGGCGAAAAACGGCTTCTAAGTATTCATAAAGAAGATGGCTCTACCTTGCAAGTCTCGGCTCTCGTGAGAACGATAAGAGATTCCCGCGAAGGGGCAGACACAGCGCTCGTCATCTATTCATTTGCTGATCACGAAGATCAGAATTTGATTCCGGAGTCTGCGGAAAGAACTATCAAGAGCTTAATTGAGACACTTTCAACAGTGGTAGAGGTAAGGGATCCCTACACGGCCGGTCATCAGAGGCGGGTCAGCAAACTTGCTACTGCAATTGCCATTGAAATGGGGCTCAGCCCAGATCGACTGGACTCGGTCAGAGAAGGTGCTCTTCTGCACGACATCGGGAAGATCTCCGTGCCAACAGAAATTCTGAGCAAGCCGGGCAGATTGACGGAGAATGAATGGTCCCTTATTCAGAACCACAGTGAAGCCGGTTTCAGGATGCTTGAGAGAATTGAGTTACCGTGGCCAATATCAAGCATCGTACTTCAACATCATGAAAGACTGGACGGCTCAGGATATCCCCAGGGATTGAAAGGAAGAGAGATCCCATTTGAGACCAGAATAGTTTCGGTCGCGGACGTATTTGAAGCGATCGTCTCTCACAGACCCTACAGGCCAGCTCATGAAAGACTTGCCGCAATCACTGAGTTGACGCAGGGAGCGGGCAGGATTTATGACGCAGATGTAGTGGATTGTTGCCTTTCTCTAGTCAACAAAGGCTTTTCCCTTGACTGATTTTTCAGAAGTGAGCGATGAGCTTTGCTTTATTCAACCAGAAGCTCCGGTAAACCTCAAATGAATTCAGATTCAGCCGAAAGAGACATCATACCGATTTCTTCGTTTCAGTGGTTTTTCCAACACTCTTCTTGCGATATTTACGACAGACCTTAACTGAAGCTCAAAACATTTAATGCAGAAGTCATTTCCTGAACCAACCTTTCTTGTGCACCAGAAACAACATGATCGATGCCACAACTCCCATTATGACGAGAACTACAGGATATGCCCACTTGAGAGCCAGTTCTGGCATGAAATGGAAATTCATTCCGTATAGACTCGCAATAAAAGAGAGAGGGATGAAAATCGTCGATATGATAGTCAACACTTTCATGATTTCGTTCAACCTGTTGCTTGTAGAAGAAAGGTAAAGGCTCATAAGCTCTGACGCGAGGTCTCGACTCAGATCTAGCATATCAATTGACTGCATCACATGGTCGTAGACATCTCGGAAGTAAAGCATAGTCCGACTTCCGAAGTACAGACTTCCATCTCTAGCAATGCGCCCAACTGCTTCTCTAGTAGGCCATAACAACCTTTTCAAGTGAGCCAGTCTGTGCTTGATGAAGTAAAGCTCTTTAAGACTCTCTTTTGCCATCGTTTCCACCAACTGATCTTCAAGGTTTTCGAGTTCATTTCCGAGATTCTGCAACACCGGAAAGTAATTATCGACGATTGTATCGACTATTGCGTAAGCTGTGTAATCGTTGTTCATTTGTCTTATCTGGGCCTTCCTTCGAATCCTATTCCTAACAGGATCAAGAACGTCTCCGTATCTTTCTTGGAATGTAAGTACGAAAGTTTCGCCTACGAA
Organism: Mesotoga sp. UBA5847; assembly: GCF_002432735.1. Classification (NCBI taxonomy): domain Bacteria; kingdom Thermotogati; phylum Thermotogota; class Thermotogae; order Kosmotogales; family Kosmotogaceae; genus Mesotoga; species Mesotoga sp. UBA5847. Next base: position 13,610 of record NZ_DJGL01000065.1, read on the forward strand.
GAGACTCACCTGCTCCGAAATCAGATTGTTATCTTCCATCCTCAGCATGGGAAGGCATAGAAAGACACAGTTATCATACTCTTCAACTTTGGGGATCTGCGGGACGTTCGTTATATCTTCAAGTGCAAGCGGATGAAGAGAAAAAATGTCACCAAGCTTTCGAATAGTAGACTCATCTCCCAATCCCTGTACATCGATCCAGTGAATCTTCTCTTTCTCTAAGACAACGGACTGAAGCCCGGTCAAATCATCAACAATCTCTTCTCTCAATGAATTCGAATCAAATTCGATAAGTCTTATTCTTGGGTAAGGCGATTCTTCATCTATACTTAGAGTTCCCGGAACTGAACCCAATGGGGGTTTCCTCTTACTGAAGAGACCTTTCTGATTCATTGCATACCTCCTTGATGACAGAAATATCCACTCATTGCAAAGAGTTATTACCCTTTGATTCTAGCACTGACTGTCTGAATTGATTTCTTACAAGCCGTCTAAGTCTACCAAAAAAGAGACAAGAAAAGAAGTTCCTTTATCTTCTGCTGTAGGAGTATATTTGATGGTAGGCAGAAACCAAGATTCAGTACTTGCCTTTCAAACCAAGTGAGGTGAATTGCTTTGAAAGTCTTGAGTGTCTTTGGTGCAATTCTAGTTCTGACTTTGGCATCAGCTTCCTTTGCCTGTACTACTCTTATTGTGACAAAGGGTGCGAGTGTCGATGGATCTATGATTGTTGCTCATTCAGACGACAACGACCTTGCCGATCAAAGAATCGTCTTCGTGCCTGCTAGAGACCATGAACCAGGCTCGTTCAGACCTGTATACTGCACTGCAGTCGCAATTGGGGAGTTTCCTCAGTACAACAGCTTCATCTATCCGCGAATTGTATCTGCAAGAGCATCGGCCTATGATACACCGCAATATCCTCCGTCGATTCCTATCGGAATGATTCCCCAAGTATTACATACTTATGCTTACTTTGACGGATCATACGGAATCATGAACGAACATCAGTTGATGTTCGGAGAATGCACTGATGGAGCAAAGATACAGATCGGACCTGAGCCAGGCAGAAGGATATTCTATTCCTCTGAGCTTTCTCGCGTTGCTCTCGAGCGTTGCAAAACTGCACGTGAAGCAGTTGACCTGATTGGTTTCCTCATTGAAGAATATGGCTACTACGGCACAGGAGAGACCCTTCCGGTTGCTGACCCAAACGAAGCTTGGATTATCGAGATGGCTCCTTCGCCTGAGGGCACTGGAGGATTATGGGTAGCAAAGAGAGTTCCCGACGGAGAGGTTTTTGTAGCCGCTAATCAGTTTCGAATAAGGGAAATCGATCCTGAAGATCCCGATATCCTCTTCGGGAAAACTCTTCACGAGATTGCTGAGAAACACGGCTGGTGGAACCCAGAAGAGGGGCTTCTTGACTGGCTGAGGACTGTTAGTCTAGGCGAGTACAACCATCCCTATTACTCTTTGAGAAGAGTGTGGCGCTTGTTCTCTCTGATTGCTCCCAGCATGAACTTCTCCCCGTGGGTTGAGGATGGATTCACAAGAGAGTATCCGTTCTCTGTGAAACCCGACAAGAAGCTTTCTGCAAGAGATGTAATGAACCTTTACAGAGATCACTATGAAGGAACGGAGTTCGACCTCACAAAAGGAATTGCCGCCGGCCCATTTGGTAATCCTGACAGATTCTATGGTCCATATGATGGCCAGGGAGATGTAGGGGATCCCTCCCGTAAACTTGACGGAGCTTGGGAAAGACCCGTATCGGTTACGTATTGCGGTTATACTTTCGTTTGCCAGGGAAGGGACTGGCTTCCCGATCCAATAGGAGGGTTGATGTGGATAGGGCTCGACAAGCCCGCAGACACTTGTTTCATTCCATTCTACGCAGGGGTGAATGCTCTTCCTGATTCTTTGGAAGTGTGCGACACTTCGGAGTTCAGTAGGAACAGTGCGTGGTGGGCATTCAACTTCGTTTCGAACTGGGCTTCTATGAAATACAGTTACATGCACGAGGATATCAGACTAATGCAAGAAAAATACGAGACTCTTTCTCTTTGTCGTCTTCAAGAAGCTGAGGCATACGTTGCCGCTATGACTTCCAACGGTCCGCAAGAGGTTTCTGAGCATTTGACGAAGTTCTGCGCAAGAAACTCCGAAGAGATCATCAGGGCATGGTGGGATTTTTCGGAATACTTGATAGTAAGATACAACGATGGGTTCATAAGCGAAAAAGGGAACATGGCTCAACCTGTTGGGTATCCACAAGAATGGCTGGATCAGACCAATTGGCCTGAAGGGCCAACTTCCTACGACAGGAAATGAAACTTACCACCCCTCCGAACTATTCTGTTCCCTCTCTTGGAGGGGTGTATTTCACACCTATGTTCCATGCCTTACCGAGATGCATACCTATGGACCAATATGAATTGTCATATACTGAAAAGACAACCGGACTGATCTTCTTGATATCCGGGAGTCCATCAACTAGACATGACTCGGCGCAGTATGTCTGAACAACTTCACCAACAAAAGTTACATGCATTCCACCGAACTCGAAACTCTCGATAAGTTTGCATTCCATATTGAGTGGTGCTTCACTGATCATCGGAACTCCCACGGTCTCTCCCATGAAAGTATTGAATAGCTCCGACTTGTCAGTTGTCTTTCCGGAGTAGATCCCCATATAATCTACCCCTCTAAGCATATCAAGAGAGGGCACATTTATACTAAAGCATCCAGATTCTTCAATATTATTGCAACTCAATCTAGTCTTCGCCAAAGAAATCTGAAGCATCGGCGGCTGAACTTCCACTACCCCACAAAACGCGACAGTCGTATAATTAGGTCTTTCTTCATTCATCGTACCTATCACTACAAGAGGCATTGGGTACAGGTATATTCCCGGTCCAATTCTGTCCTTCAACTACACTCACCGTTCCTTCCTCAGAAGATAACACTGCAAACAACCTATCACCAAATGCGGGAAACCTGCTATCAATCCATTCTACTCGATTGCACCTCCGAAAAGCAAGTAGCCGATATGCATCACAAATAATC
>NZ_DJGL01000067.1:0-3261 GCF_002432735.1 Mesotoga sp. UBA5847
CTTCGCCTTCTTGGCACACTGCTACCACCGACCACTGCCAGGCCCGCATTAGCGACATTCTCGCCATCATTTAGCCTTCCGAAAACGGTCTGTTTTCACACTTCTTTCTTTTCAAAGACCTTGTAATCAATTGCGGTCAGTACAACTGTCGCTGCAAGCAACGAAACCAGATAGATCCAGTCGATAGTTCCGTTCTGCGCTACACTCGATCCCAGTATAAAAGGATATGGATTCAGCCAGGAGAGCGCGTCAATCATTCCGAGTATGGGCAATCCTAGGACTATTACTACTCCGGCAACTACTGGTTTGACCTGATCTCTACTCATTATAGAAATCATCGTAAAGAGAGAGTAGAAGAATGTGACTCCGACCAGCTGCTGGAGCAGCACTTTCAGCGTATCGGCAAACGCCGTGCTGTAACCGGAGAGATTCATTGCTACTGGACCGAGCAAGGACAAGACCACCGTTATTGTCAGTACGGCTCCGAGCCCCGCAAGATACTTCGTCCTGAACACTTCGTTCCTGTTCTTTCTTGAAAGCAGGAAGTAGATCGTCTTCTTGTCGAATTCCTTTGCAAATATGGGGAAGGCGATCAGCAGAACGACGAAGGGGAGAAACTGCCCGTAGTTCTTTCCGTGCCACTGACTCAACAGATAGTAATTGTCGTCATTAAGTCTCGAAAGACCTGAAACGTCTCCCATAAGATTCTTAAGAAAATCCGGCATCTCTTCAAGTTGAGGGGTCATTTCTTCCATCATCTGCGCTGCATAAGGTCTGAGAGCAACAGTTGTAATCAATGAGATTAACAAGACGACGAACATGATTACTACTCTCAATTTCATTTCGTGGATTTCCTTATAGAACATGCTTATTCCCCCTTACAATAGTCCCGAAGAAGGATTCAAGATTAACCTCTTCTCTTTTTGATCCAGCTATCTCCTTCAGCTTCGCAATATCTTTAGGCTTATCGGTGAGAACTTTCAGCGAATTTGCTTCTTTGACAACGGCGGTGAAGTCATTCCTATCTATATCCGTTTTCATTGGAAGGGAGTAAAGAGCGAACCTATCGTCCAGTCCCTCCATTTCTCCTGAGTAGAGAATTTCACCTTTGTACATTATCGAAAAGACATCGGCTATCTTCTCCACCTCCGGAATAATGTGTGAGGTGTAAAGAACTGTCTTCCCGCTTTCAGACAGTGATCTAATCATCTCCAGCACTTCGTCTCTCCGGAGTGGATCAAGACCCCATGTGGGTTCGTCGAAGATAAAGATATCGGCGTCCTGAGACATTGCGATTGCCAGATAAGTGGATGTCTTCATGCCGTGAGAGAAAGCAGATATCTTCTTATTCATAGGGAGATCAAAGTCCTTCATTTGTTTAGCAGCTTTATCTGCCGAAAAATTGCTCATGAGCATCGAACACATCTTAACTGCTTTTTCCGGAGTCAGGTTGTCATAGAAGCTTTTGTCTTCTGGAACAAATGAGATTCTCTCCCGGGCGACATCGATTTTCTCTCCAAGGATCGTTATCTCTCCCAAATAATGAACAAGACCAAGAATTGATTTTAGAGTTGTAGTCTTTCCGGCGCCGTTAGGGCCCAAAAGAGCGTTGACCTTTCCGGGCACAAGCGAGAGGTCTATCCCCTTTACAGCCTCGAAATTCCCGTAGTTCTTCCTAAGGTTCTTAACTCTGATCGCTTCTTCTAACATTGAATTCACTCCTCACTGACTATCTTAACTGTACTATATCAACTAATACAGTTGGTTGTCAAGAGGAGGAGTGCTCTGAATATCTTGGTTTTTTCCAGTGATTCAGGAATATAGAAGTCAAGAAGTGATCACAATGTATAATATTGCAGTCTTTGGAGAAACGAGAGATCAGGGAGCTGAAGACAGGGGGGTGTTTGCAATGAAGAGATTTCTAATGTGCGTTCTTTTGTTAGCCTCGCTCACTAGCGCTTCGATCGGCTGCACCGGGTTCAGAGTGGTTTCGAAGGATGGTTCAATTATTGCTGCAAGGACTCTCGAGTTTGAATTTGATCTCGGAAGCAAAATTATCGTTGTACCTAGAGGCACTTTTGTGGCTGCGCTTACAACCGGCTGGGAGGGCCTGAGCTGGAATGTGAAGTACGGATACGTTGGGGCCAACGCCTTGGGCATGGATTTAGTTGCAGATGGAATAAACGAAGTCGGTTTGGCATGCGGCGCATTCTACTTCTCCGGTTGCGCAGGATACCAGGAGCTGCATAGAGAGCTTCACAGGTCAACTCTTTCTCAGTATGATCTGGTAGGTTGGATTCTTGGGAGCTTTGCCACGGTTGATGAAGTAAAAACGGAGCTCGAAAATATCCGCGTGTGCCGCCTTGCCATTATTGGTCAGGAGTCTACTATTTTGCCCCTTCACCACATCGTCTATGATGCAAAGGGAAGCTGCATTGTAATAGAGTACGTTGAAGGTCAACTGAACATTCATGAAAACCCCCTTGGAGTAATTACAAACAAGCCCACATTCGACTGGCATCTTCAGAATCTCTCGAACTACGTAAACTTGAATCCGGTAAACATCAAGAGTTCCAAGTTAGGGGATTTTGAAATCAAGGCGACAGGAAATGAAGCTGGATTGCTTGGGCTTCCTGGGGACAACACATCTCCAAGCCGATTTGTGAGGGCTGCCTTCTACTCTCACGGAGAAGTGAAACCGGCCCATGCAAAATAGGCGGTAACTTTGGCCTGGCACATCCTTAATGCTCTTGACATTCCTGAAGGTCTCGTAGTCAATGAACAACTTGGAATGGTAGTTTCAAGAGACATTGCTTACTGGTCGGTAGTAAGGGATTCGACAAACAAAGTCTACTACTACAGAACCTACAGTGACTTGAACATAAGAAAGGTGGAGCTTGATAGGATCGATTTTTCTAACGGCAATATTCGTTTTCTGAAAATGAGTCATGAACAGGAATATATTGACGTAACGGACGCAATCAAGTAAGAAAATCAATCGCGAAGATATTGAAGTTTTCGAAAGCTATGTGAGAACGAATTCCCGAGAAATAGCCGTTTGGATGGAAAACGCTGTACGTTGCTGAAGACAACGTTGTCCGTCAACGGTCCACCGTCCTTCGAAAGAGCAGTTGCAAGTTGCTTATTCCAAGTTGCAAGCATAAGAACCGCTGTACGCTTAAGAACAAGAACCCGCTGATCGCTGTAAAGAGCAGTCCTCGTCCTTCGTCCCAGATCATGAACCCGTCCTTCGAAAGAGCA
>NZ_DJGL01000040.1:0-5409 GCF_002432735.1 Mesotoga sp. UBA5847
TCAGCCCGAAGTAATTCTATACGGGACACCGTTCTTTAAGTAATGGATCTTGCTCCCGCTCTACGCCCTCGATCCTAAACCAACGAAGAACCTAGTCGCGAAGCGTCGGAACGAAGAACTGCTCTTGTTCTAAAAATGGAGTCTGTCCCTATTTTTACGCTCTGCCCGCTCTTATGAAGGAAGAACTGCTCTTGTTCCTAAAAATGGAGTCTGTCCCTATTTTTCTGTTCCCCTATTTTTCCAACTTTCCTATTTTTCTCAACGTTTCCGAGCGAAAATGGGGACTGACGGGATCCTGACGTCTGTCCCCGTTTTTCGCTACTATACTGTCATCCCATGTAATCCCGTAGTACTCTCATGCGGGATCTAGATCGGGGTCTTATGCCGTTGATCCTGAACCAACAACCAACGAAGAACAAAGCTCCTAGCTCTGGAACGAGGAACTTGGGCGCAGCGCGCCGGAACCGCTCTTTCGCTCTTGAGAAAATGGAGTCTGTCCCTATTCTATTTTAAGAGATACCTCTTCTTGTATCACTTTTGTCTTCATCTCTCATTGCATTGCTCTCCTGAATGAAGAACTATATTACGCAATGTAAATAAAGTAGTCTGTTCCGAAAAGACCTATCTCCAATATCCTTGCGGGGTAAATATGCTCTTGTCGGAGAACGGCGGACCGTTGACGGAAAGCCTGCTTGGACGCGAAGCGTCGGAACGAAGAACTGCTCTTCTTCCGCTCTTTCAATGACGGGTCCACGCTCCTGGACGAAGGTCGAAGGATGGCTCTCTGCAAGCTCTTATGAAGGAAGAACTGCTCTTGTTCTCAAAAAGGGAGTATGTCCCTATTCTATTTTTTACTTCCAACTTCCATTCTCAGCAACGAAAATTATGTTCCTAGCTTTCTCGCCTTTGTGACGTTTTGTGCAATGGACTTCCTGACCGCAACACTGTAGAAAAGCGTGAGAATTGTTCTCTGTTGAATGGTGGTATGTTCTCAACCAAATCACCCTTTTTCTTCCTTCCTTGCTCCATAGATCATAGGGACCACGATTTGACTTAGATCCATGGTGCGGGGTGGTTGCTATCATACCGTCTTCCCAGAAAATACGATTTTCTATATTGAAGTCCGAATCAGCAAAGAAGATTACTTCTTTAGAACTTGATGAGGATGGAGATCTGAAAACCAGGCTTTGCTCATTTACTACGGTCAGAGCAAGAAACTCAAGAGCAGACAACGTGTTTCCAATTTGGCTTATTCTATTGACATTAGAAGTCTCATATGAGTTTAGCGGCTCAAGAATTCCAACGTGCCCCCCGAAAACCATTTTTTCATCATAAAGAAAGAAACGAATTCTATCAATTCCTTGTTTGGATGAGGCGGCCTTAACTATCTCCACTAGATTATTTATTGGCGTGACGCTTTTTTTTAGAAGGAGAAACGACTTTCTAGTGAATTCAATGTATGGTCTAGATCCCACATATATTGAAAACACTTCATTGCTGCTTTTTTTTGGTTCAAGTTCATCTCTGATTTTGGATATCTCTACTCGTAATGAGTTGGATTGATTAAAGTATTCATTGACTCTCTCAGTAGTTACCAAGTTTGAAACAAATCCCATGAGTTCGGTTTCATCTTTTCGAGAAGCAGCATCATTCACTCCTGATCTTGTGTCTTTATCTGGATCTCCCTCACGTAGTTTTCTAAGTATCTTGTCCCTGTTTTCTAGATAGAATTCTGAAAGAAAACCACTAAGACTAATGCGCCAGGATTTTGAATACTCTTCCCTGCAAAATTCGTTTATTTCTTCAGAAAGTTGTGAAAGAAATGAACAAGGGTTGCTTAGCAAATCTTCCAGTTTCAGTAGCCAAATTGCTGGTAGCCAGACTTCTTTACAGTGAAGATCGCTTCTCAAGAAACTCAGAATGCCTTTCGAATGATCGGAATCATTATGTGTACAAATCAGGTAATCTACACTCTTCTCACCCGTTGCTTTTTTGAAGATTTGATGGAAATTTTTCCTGCCGCCTCCATCAACCTGAATTCTGAAGCTTTGCTTCTTAAGGAAAAAGGCATCTCCCTGATATACACCAATCGCAATTAGCTTATCTGAATCATGGCTTGAATCGTATTCCACAGTCTCCATAAAAAACTCGCCTCCTTTTGAGTTTCATAAAACGCTATCAGTCGTTAATTCTGTCAACTTAAAAACCTCGGATTCTGTTTGCGTGATCCACAAAAGCACTTAATCGTTTGCTGGCTCTACTGGTGGAAAGAAAGACGCCCAGATCAGTAACGGATGAATTGAATCATCAAAGCCCTTGTGAAGCTCCACAAGAAGATCTGCAATTTCGAATCTGTAACCATTAACATAATCGGTGAATTCTTCGGATGAAGATATGACTCTCGGTCCTTTCTGATGAATCGCCATGTTGTTGCGTAAATTCTTCAGTCTTTTCCAATAGGCAAAATCACGGCTTCCCTCAGTAATTCTTCCCGGTTTACCCGTAAGCTTTTCTGGCCAGTTTAGTATTTTTTTCACCAATTGCCGTTTCTCTGATTTCAGATTTTATTATCACATCCTCTGCATTCAACTGCTTGCGTTGTTCATTCTTTAAGTAAGCTTTTGTGTTCAAGAAAGATTCAATCGAGGCAATACCACTAGTCAGGCAGTCTAGGAAAGCGTCAAAATTGAAATCAATAACTGCCTCCAGAAATTGACGGAAAGATCTACCAGATTTCGCCCAGCAATCGTTAATAGCCAGATCCATACCACCAGCTGAGGATGAAATTGGTATACCACTCTGAGGATCCACAAATGAAAGCATCCCATGTCCATCTATTCTTACTTTTACATCAATCTTGTTTAGAAAAGGGAGCTTTAAAACTTCAAAGTACTTCTGAGCTTGCCAGATTAGTCTCTCTGGAGGCCAATCTGGCAAGTATTCTTCGTGAAGCTTCGTAAGCATCTCCACGTCACTCCACCCTCGAATCAATGAATTGCCTTCAGTCATTGAATACTGGTACTTGTAAAGTAATCCTGCCAGTTTCAACGCTTCACTTCTTGCAAGTGATGATCTGATAATGAATCTCATTTGATCTTCACACTCCCATCTGGTGTTCCACTCAGATCTGTTTTTCTGCCTTGCAGAAGCATTACTGGATAATGCTTTGAAGCATTTCCCCCGAAGAGTTTTACGATTAGGATCAGAGAAACTAATAATGCTTTCATTTTACTACTTTATCAACATAAAACAAAATTCAGTTGATTGGCAATGTTATACAAGTTACTCATTAACTATTGACTATCTCTCTGAGATAATGGTAATAGTGATTTTCTTTCGTTAACTACCTGCACATGGCCTCTTTTGCAAGCGAACATACTGAATCTCCAGACGAGCCAAAAACTCTGTCTATACACATTGGTGGTTTTGGGGGAATAATAACAAGAGAGCCCATCAATCAAGTGAATACTGCGCAGAGAGAAGAAACAAAAGGACCCGGTCCGGTGAGTAAGGACCAGTTGAACTTGATGCAAGCAGCTTGTTGTTAATTCGCGCAGTCACAGTCATATTCTTTCCCTTGCTCTTTGTAGAGATTCTAACTGTCAGATTGAAACATGTCTTATCCCAAGTTTCATCCAGCTCAATAACGTGAACATGTGGAACTACTCCCCTGATCTCCTGTCTGATCTTCGTGTTTGGGTAAGACCTTTCAATCTCCACATAACCGTTGTAAGCTGTATCAAAGTCTCCTGTAACTGTAATCGAAAGTGTTCTGTTGGAAGTCTTCTTCTCATTTGAGATGACGCTTGCTTCAAGAGAGGTTTCAGGGTTCTCATCCTCGCTCCAAATTCCAGTCTGGTTGCTCTTCGCGTAGTGCTTTGCCTCTTCCATGTATTCATAAAGCTTTCCTTTGACGTTAGTTTCAGGAACATAATCACAGAGACCATTCATAACCAGCAAAAGATTTGCAGATATCAAGACCTCTGTACCTTCATGCTCGTAAGGGAACCACAAATAGCATAGATAATTAGAATCAGAATCGTATCTGAGAGCATCGAATGATAGAAAGACATCGCTATCTAGAAGTGCATTTCTCATTAGTGTGGTGGCTCTCTCCAAATAAGGAATGAAGGGCACTCCTTCTCTTGGAAGCCTCACTCCAATAAGTCTCAGCCTGGGATAGAACTTCCCTATCGCAACATCCATATGAGCGGCGTCATCTATCCTCTCTACTTGTCCTTCTTCCATTTCTGTAAAGGAAGCGCTTAGATCGATGAACTCCCTTGCGTAAAAGACTTCGTCTCCCGAGATGTCAAGAACAATCGGCGTGAGAGCGAGCGCAAAGGTCCCAAGCAATAGAATAAACACTATCAGAAAAGCCCTTGCAAACCGGAGGTGAAAAGCGGCTGTAGAACTCACGATATCTTCGACCTCACATTTTCAATATGAGCGCTCTTTGTAAAGCTGTCGGCATGAGTGAACCCCATTAGCTTCACGTAGATCCTATCGACTTGTTCGGGATTAAATACATTCGGAGAACTCATCATGTCAAGCTTCACGTTTCTCAATAGACTGTCTCTCTTCATAACAAATACATTTGGCGAATTGACATTAACTCTCTTCAGGGTGCAACGCTCACTGAAAACTATATACGACTTGTATAGCTCTGGATTATGAAGTCCGGTAGCATATTTCAGGGCCGTTATGTGGCCATTGTTCTGCCAGACGGGATTGTAGAAGTGATTCTTCTGCTTGTTCTCTAGAACTTGAGTCCAGTTCTTTCCCTTCTCGTCGCCGAAGATCCAGCCGCTGTAGTTCTTTGATTCAAATACATATATTCCAGTTTCGGCTATCATCAAGACATCTATCTCCGTAGTCAATCCGTCCGCCTTTGAGAGATAGATATTTGTCATAAGCCGATGATACCTTTCGAGTTTCTCAAGCCCCGAAAAGATAAGAAACTCACCGTAGTTCCCCTTATTGAAAAGAATCTGCAGAAAGGAGTTGTCGCTCGCATCTTTATACGAAGACTTCCTGTACTTAAAATAGATACTCAAGACATACAGAACGACGAAACCAATCGCAAGAAGAACGATTACAGAAAGAAATGCACTCAATGACATACGTTACCCCCTGGGATCCCACAAAGATAAGTAGCCAGCGATCGCCTGCAAAAAGGACCGGCTCCCGCATCTAAGCAGATTCCCCAGAGGAAGAAATGAAAGAAAACCAACAACAGAATTCTAGCATATGTACTCGCTTGAACAACAATCGCTGCGCCTACTGAGAGCGCGAAAGATATTTCTTAACTACAATACTGTCATCCCATGTAATCCCGTAGTACTCTCATACGGGATCTAGATCGGGATCTTATGCCGTTGATCCTGAACCAACGAAGAACAAAGCTCC
>NZ_DJGL01000036.1:0-3164 GCF_002432735.1 Mesotoga sp. UBA5847
TCGCCTCCTGCCGAAGGCAGCCTTGCGTCCGTCGATGTTCTTTCGGCGCCTTGTGTCTAATTTCAGCAGTGACTGGCTTTTCTCTCGTCTTCTCGTGAGCGAAGCGAATTCTCTAATATACTCTTTCTCGTCTTTTCTAGGCGTTCAGCGACCAGCGAAAAGCGGCTCTTTGATGGGAGATCCCGTACACCATCACTACAAGATGACAACCGGACCAACTCTTATCATTCTCCCTCAACCTTTCGAGTCATGAAGCGCTATCTGATGTCTCGTAGGAGCTTTAGAGGCTCTTCTGAGCGTTAACGAAAATTGGAATGTTAGGAGCCGGACAGTACCTATTTGCACCTGTGGCATCTGACATTCGAAAGAGCGTCAAGGGTTGCATGAAGTGAAGCATAGAAACGTGCAGGCAATTCACGAGACGTGGAGTCGGAAAGAATACAGGAGTCTATTTCAACGGTGCTATTCTCCTTAAGGGTAGTATAGACTTTGCATCACTCCATGCTGCCGAAAGATCATTCTGGTGCATTGAAGCCCATTCAATTACAAGTCCCAGTGCTCTGTGAGGTAAGGCTCCTGCGATGACTGCCAGTGACTCTATATCTATAATAGCTTCATGTTCACCATAGTGAGCATGAAAGGTGGAGGAAGATGATCTTCGTAGTACATGTAGATTGCTATTCCATTGAACCGACTGATTTCAGGCATTCACACCGTAGCCTCTGTTTTGGGGAAGATCTCTTCTGGCTTCTTTCCCGATATTCTCATAAAAAGCGAATCAGCGCAGATCTCAAGATCTTCTCCCCATGCTAAAGCTCTGCCGTCCCTGACAATGCTAACGCCCTCAAAAAACTCATAATTCTTGAGAGGACCGAAAAGAGGAGATGCGGCCAGCTCAGAGAAATCCACTGTTCCCACTACTCCATTTTCAAAGGCGAGTTTTACCTTAAAAGCCTCCAGAGCTTCCGCCTGAGCTATTCTTATCATAATTCACCTCCTTCTCTGCTTGAATTATTGCACTGGAAGCATTTTCCTCAAGTTCATTCGCCAGAGTATTGTGCATATTCGATCTTGGACCATGTGATCTTTGAGAAGACTATTAATTCCATTGCGATAGTGTTGCTCTTCCAGAGCAAAACAAATACGGACTCTATCTTTCGATAATCTGTGTTGAAGGGAGTTCCAAATGCCGAGATACAAGTTTCAGGAGCTGGAAGAACTTCTTCTGGTGCTTGATCAGAGATATCCCGAGAAGTGGACAAACTTGTTGTCCAAAATCCCATGGCATAACTACGAGTTAGTGTCAGTATTGAAAGCCCAGTGTCCACATTGGAATCGAGTTTGAATGGGGCAAATCCGTGTCGTCTCTTATCACGAACTCGGCTTTCTTTGGTTTTTTGCTCCTTCCTCCCACTTCAATAATCTTGCCATTTACAGAGAAATCTCCATTTCGCTCATCCGCACATGCGAAGACTCTTCTTCCCGCATCTTCAAAGGATTGAGCCACATAGGCTTCTCTTTTTGTTCCGATATTTCCTGCACCAATTGAGTAGAAAGCAGGGTCGCCAAAGAATATTTTCTCACCCTTGGAGAAGGTTCGATTATCGCTCTCCCTATATACTATTCTGATTATTCCTGTTGCGTTCATTACAGTAAGAAGTTCATAGAGCTTTCTCTTCCCTATACCCCACTCTCTACACATCCTCTCAATGTTCAGTGTTGGAACTTTCGATATCGCCAAAAAGCCTACAACGGCATTCATTAGCCTGAAGTGAATATCTGAGATTTGGGGAACGAAGAACGGAACATCTCCATGAAGTGTCTTTTCAATAATGTGTTCTATTTGCTCTCGAAAGTCCCACTCCAAATAAGACGGCCTGAATCCACGTTCAAGATACTCCTCAAAAGCAGAGAGTACGTTTGTACAGTTTATTATCTCTTTAACTGAAGAAGGCTCAGGAGAGAATGGCTCCAATTGTGGCAGCGAAATTCCGTCTCTAAGAAATATGTATTCCCTCAAAGACATTAGAGGGATATGAACCCTGGAGAATCTTCTAGATAGATCTGCGATCCCCTGTCTTAATACGAGGCTGCTGCTATCGCTAGCTATTACCAGTTTTCCCGGATAGGAATCGTAGAGGGCCTTAAGATGGATGCTCCAATCTTTTGCGTAGTGAGCCTCATCCACAACTATCCCCTCATAACCCCTTACAAAAGCCGTCTTTGCTATGCTCCATAGGTCACTAGTAGAAACGAGAGGGTTGTCAGCCGAGACGTAGAGTACTTTTCTCTCCCTAAATCTGTGCAGAAGAAAAGTGGTTTTTCCAACCCCTCTTGACCCAAAAACAAGGACTGCCCTGTTCTTCATCTCTATTTTGTCGAAGTAAGGCCTAAGTCTCGATGGGAGCTCCATTTCCTTCCTCTTTTGTATCTCTTCGAGTGACTGAACTAACTCGTCTGCATCCACTGAATCATCTCCTTCCGTTTCACTATGAAACGATCTTAGCATAGATTCGTTCCCAGATAAAACTCTATGCCTTAGGGGACTCCATTATTTGCATTCAATTAACGTGACAATTATGATAAGTTAGTCACCTTCGGTGGCCAGTCTTTGCTTCGCAAAGGCCAGTCCGGCTACGCCAGGCAAGCAAAGGCAATCGAGAAAGAGAGTATTGAGAGGTTCGCTAAGCTCACGAGAGGAGAGAGGGAAGCCAGTCTGCTGGCGCAGGCTTCTTCTAAGTCTGCAACTCGCAACTTGTCACTTGCAACTGTTTCAAAGATCGAGATCTTGGCCAGAATCATGCCAAGATGACGTGAAGTTAGGAAAAGACTGAGATTCCGTAGAGCCTGCCCTGAAAATCTCCTGTTCAGGCTCCTATTTGGGGCTCTTGTAGGGGATCTCGCCCTAAGAGCCGCTGCACGCACAGAATCAAGGACCCGCTGAGCGCTGTGAAATACGGTTCACCGTTGAGCGTTCAAGACCATGAACCCGTTCACCGAAAAGGCCGCTGCGCGCTTAAGAACGAAGACCCGCTGAGCGCTGTTTAGAACCGACTTTGTTGAAATCAAACCCGAGAGCCTTTTTCTTAAAGAAAGAGCACTGTCGAGGCGTTCGCTCACTCACGAGAAGACGAGAGAAAAGCCAGTCACTGCTGAAATTAGAC
>NZ_DJGL01000096.1:0-6592 GCF_002432735.1 Mesotoga sp. UBA5847
CTTCCTGGCGAAGCCAGCCTTGAGTCCGCCGGTGTTCCTCGGCGCCTTGCGTCCCGCCGAAGGCGGCATTGCGTCTTACTTCAGCAGTGACTAACTTTTCTCTCGCCTTCTCGTGAGCGCAGCGAACGTCTCGACAGTGCTCTTTCTCGACGGTATTATCGCTGAACGGATCCTCGCTCTTGGACGGCTTACGGAGGACGTTTCCTCAAGGCGTTCAGCGGTTCATACGGAACCGGTCAGTGTCTATTCTCGCAAGAGCCTACTCCCCGATGCCCAAGCGGGGACTAAAGATCAAGAACGTAGAGGTGACTAAATCGAGTCAATTTGGTAATGATGACTGATTCTGGAACTAAGGAATAAGATAATCGAACTCAAGAAAAGATGATGTGGGTTATGATGTGTCTGCTAATGTGTCAAGTAGCTTCCAGGCCATTGTAGTACGACATTGCTTTTCGTATGTCGCCGGCGATCAAGTCTTTTGCAGCAGAAACCGCAAGATCTACAGCCTTGCTTGCTTTGGCGTACTCTTCATCGCTGAATTTCCCGAGAACGTAGTCGACCATGTCTCCATGTTCCGGAAGCGGCCCAACACCGATTCTGATTCTCGGGAATTCCTTTGTCCCAATTTCCGAAATGACGGACTTCACGCCGTTGTGGCCGCCATCTGAGCCGTTCTCTCTAATTCTTATTCTTCCAAGAGGAATCCACACATCGTCATACACAAGAGTCAACGTGTCGCCTTCGCTGAAGTTGATATCCTTCATGAGTAATCTTACAGCGACACCGCTTAGGTTCATGAAGGTGAGAGGTTTCGCTACATATACCTTCGTCTGCCCCTCAAGAAGATAAGCATCGTAGAGTCTCTTCTGAATAGTCTTTCTAAGCCCTTGTTTGATCATTTGATCAACGAATAGAAAACCCACGTTATGTCTCGTGAGCGCATAACGTGGGCCAGGATTTCCCAGTCCAACAAAGAGAAACACTCTTTATTCCTCTTCTCCCTCTTCTTTCTTTCCCTTGTTGATTACTTCGGGCTCAACGTCTTCCTCAAGCTCTTCTGCTTCCTCTTCTTCAACTTCCTTTGCAACTCTTGGAAGCGCTATCAGCATAATTGCATCTTCGTCGTCAAGCAAGGGCTTTATTCCCTCAGGGATGTCCAGATCCTTTACTCTTAGAACATGACCAACGTCTAATGAACTCACATCAACGACAATCTCTTCCACGATATCTTTCGGAAGAACGGAAACCGGAAGCTCGTTGACGATATGATCAACTATTCCTCCCTTTTCTAGTCCCATCGGTGTGCCTACCAACCTGATCGGAATACGGAGTTCCATCTTATGACCACTGGAAGGAACAAAGAAGTCGAGATGAATAACCGAGTCATTAACCTTGTCTCTCTGCACTCCCTTCAGGAAGGCATGGTATTCCTTTCCATCCAGAGTAAGAACGATCGAAGATGTCTCCGCTACTCTTTTCATGATTCTCAAAACCTCAACCTTATCCAGGCTAATGGAAATAGTCTCCATTTCTGCCCCGTAAATCACTCCAGGAATCTTGCCCTCAATAAGCAGGTTCTTTGCTTTCACTTCACCGTTGCGGGGTTCAGCAACGAGATTAATTTCGTGCATTTGTTTCCCTCCTCTATCTGAACAAAATACTCACCGACAGATTCTTTCTGACTCGGGTCAACGCTTCTGCCAGAAGCGGTGCAATCGACAGCATCAATATGTTTTCGGGAAGATCGTCGTGGAATATCGTATCTGTGATGAAGACCTTCTCGATCTCCGAGTCTGCAATTATGTTCTTCGCATCGCCGGAGAAGACCCCGTGAGTCGCACAAGCATATATCTTGCCCGCACCGTTGGATTTTAGCATCTTGGCTGCCTCTACCAGTGAACGACCGGTGTCAATTATATCATCAAAGATTATTGCTGTCTTTCCCTCGACATCGCCGATTATGTGAACCATTTCGGCCTCATTGTCCCTCGGTCTTCTCTTGTCGAGAATCGCCATAGGAACGCCAAGTTTCGCAGCGAACTTGCTGGCACGTTTGACTCCGCCGATATCAGGCGAGATCACTGCCATTTCGTCTCTATTAAACGCACCTTCACTGAAGAACTTCAGAAATGCAGGAAATGACCAGAGATTGTCCACGGGAATATCAAAAAAACCCTGTATCTGCTCTGCATGCAAGTCTATAGTTATCAGTCTTCCCGCCCCAGACGTTGTGAGAAGATTCGCGACAAGTTTTGCTGTTATCGGGTCTCGGCCTCTCGCCTTTCTGTCCTGTCGTGCGTAACCATAGTAAGGAATCACCGCGGCAATTGAATGGGCCGAAGCACGTCTAAAAGCATCGATCATAATAAGGAGTTCCATAAGGTTCTCGTTGGCCGGACTACTGGTTGACTGGATAATGAAGATGTCATGACCTCTAACCGTCTCATCGATCTTCAGATTAATCTCCCCGTCGGAGAACCTCTTTGTTCTGCAATCTCCAAGCCTGATTCCAAGGTGTTTCGCGATTTTTTCGGCTAGCGGAAGACTCGCAGAACCGGCGAAAACCTTCATCTCGTTCGTCTGGTACGGCATCAGTTTTTCTCCTCCTGCCCTCTATTTTTTGGATATCTTCCTTCTTTCACGACTTGTCTGGCTCTGCCGAACGCAAGCGAGTCAGGTGGAACATCTTCAGTAATAGCTGAGCCGGCAGCGGTTACAGAGCGTTCGCCTATCTTCACCGGGGCGACCAGAGATGTGTTGCTGCCTATGAAGGCGCCGTTACAAATCTCCGTCTTATGCTTGTTCTTTCCGTCATAGTTACAGGTGATCGTACCTGCGCCAATATTGACATTCTCTCCTACATTCGTATCACCTAGATAGGTCAAATGCTGGGCCTTCGACCCTTTCCCGAGAACCGTCTTCTTGAGCTCGACGTAATTACCTACATGAGCGTTGTTCATCACAACGGCTCCCGGCCTCAACCTTGAAAAGGGACCGACTCTCGCTCCAGAACGGATCTCTGCGGAGTCTACTTCGGAGCGAATTATCTCTACGTCGTCTTCAACGATCGCATTCTCAATTCTTGTCATCGGACCTATCAAGCAGTTATCGCCGATACGGGTCTTTCCGGTTATGAAGACCATAGGCTCAATTACCGAGTCAATACCGATTTCAACGTCCGGACCAATATAACACGTCTCCGGATCAACCATCGTCACTCCGTTTCTCATGTGTTCTTCGTTTATTCTTTTCTTAGCTATTCTGGTTATTTCGGCCAACTGAATTCTGTCGTTTACGCCAAGAACTTCATCGGTATCTTCTACAACGATAGTATCTGCCCTTTCAGCCATCGCCACCGTATCGGTAAGATAGTACTCCTTCTGATCGTTGTCGTTAGACAATCTTTTAACTGCATCTCTGAGAAAGCTTCCCTTAAACGCGTAAATTGCCGTGTTCACTTCATCTATCTTTCTCGTCTCTTGATCGGCGTCCCTGTGTTCAACTATTCTGATCTTGTCTCCGGTTTTCACGACTCTTCCATAGCCGGTGGGATCTGCAGGTTTCATAGTGAGAAAGACAACATCATAATCACCATTTCTTCTAGTCAAAATTAGCTTTTCCAGAGTGGAAACTCTCACCAAAGGTTCGTCTCCCGCCACAACGACGACCTCTTCGTCATCGAGGTATTCGGCCGCCGTCATAACCGCATGCCCGGTGCCGAGCTGAGGGATCTGCCTGACAGAGAGAACATCTTCATCGAGGACAGCTTCTACTCTATCCGCTTCAAAACCCGTTACGACAACTATCCTGTCTACACCTGCCCTTCTCAGGGAAGCGGCAACCCAATTGATCATAGGTCTATCGATGATCCTGTGAATAACTTTTGGAAGTCTTGACTTCATTCTCTTTCCCTGACCAGCAGCAAGTATTATTCCAGTCATAAACAACTACCTCCCCGAAAGGTTTCAATTGGATGTATGAATACGGCACAATTATATAGCACCCGTAAGGAAAATAGCAGCTCTATAAGAAACAGGTGGCTTCTCTAACGGTAACCCTATTCGAAGAGCGCAGCAACTTCCTTGAGACTCTCGATTATCGGAATTCCCTGAGGACAGAGCTCTTCGCAACGTCCACACTCGATGCAGTTCGAGGCTCTACTCTCTTCCTTGATAAATCTCAAATAGGCATTCTTGTGGTCCTCGATGCTGTCAAACATGTATGCATCATTGAAGAACTCCAGACAACTTGGAATCGCCACACCGTTAGGGCATGGCATGCAATAATTGCAGCCGGTACAGTTCACTCTTATACTCTTTTTGTATTCTTCGCTGACCCTTTCGACGATAGCAAGTTCTGAAGCAGATAAGGAATCGGGAAGAGCCTCTCTGGCCGTTGCAATATTCTCCTTAACCTGATCCATGTTCGACATCCCGCTGAGCACAACACCGACGGCAGGATCATTCCAGACCCATCTAAGCGCCCAGGCGGCAGGCGATCTCTCAATCCCTGTAGACCGCCAAATTGAAAGGATATCCTCCCGTACATTTGATGCGAGCTTCCCTCCACGAAGAGGTTCCATAACAACGATTCCTATCCCCTTACCGGCCGCATATTTCAGGCCTTCAAAGCCCGCCTGATGCTCTGTATCCAGGAAGTTGTACTGAATCTGACAAAACTCCCAATCGTAGGAATCGATGATCTCCTTGAAAACATCTACAGTGTCGTGAAAAGAGAACCCGATATGTTTGATTCTTCCGCTGGAAAGGGCGGAATCCATGAAATCGAAGATATCGTGTTCCGTGAGATTCTTCCAGAATCTCTTGTTTAGGGAATGTATTAGGTAGAAGTCGATCACGTCAGTTCTCAAACGCTTCAACTGCTCATTGAGATAGTAGTCCATGTCTTCCCTGCTCTTGATCAACCAACTCGGAAGCTTGGTTGCAAGATGAACCTTCTCTCTGTAGCCATTTTGAAGAGCATGTCCGACAAAGGGTTCGCTCTGGCCATTATGATATCCCCAGGCGGTGTCGACATAGTCAACACCATTGTCGATAGCGAACCTAAGCATTCTCGTAGCTTCCTCAACATCTATAGACTGCTCGTCGAGCGTTGGGAGTCTCATACAACCGAATCCCAGGGCAGATACTTTCTCTCCCGTATTTCCAATCTCTCTGCGAATCATCGTATTACCTCCGAAAGAAAATTGAAGATTACTGTAGGTACACTCTATTCTACAATATCTGCGCCTGGTTTTCGAATTTCGCCTTTGCTAGTCCAGAGGATCGTAGATCCTCTTCTCGCCTTCAAGTGCCCTGATTTCAGATATCTCCTGAGTGACCTCGAGCGTACCCGCGTACTTCCCGTCGTTGTCTCTCAACGCAAAGTATCTTATATGAACCATTTTAGGTTCGAGGTTAAGCCAGAATTGAGCAACGTCTCTTGTTCCACTCTTGAAGTCAGAAAGAATCTTCTCAACAATATGGGCACTCTTCTGAGGATGGCAGTTCTGAACCTTTCTGCCGATTATCGCTCTCGTCCTTGTGAATATTCTTTCCCTTCCTTCGCTGAAATATCGAACTACATCGTCTTCGTCAACGTAAGTAATGTCAAATGGAAGGTTGTTAAGAAGTATCCTGAGCTGGTCGACTTTCAAGAAACCGCTTCCCAGATTCACAAGGCCTTCGACACTCTGCTCTTCAGGTTCGGCCGCCGATGGAGCAAATGGCATTGGCTCGAAAGCGAAGTATCCAATCTCGTCGAACTGAGTTCTGACTTCCTCCCACTCTTTCTCGGAAAGCAGTTTGAGCGAAGAGGGGAAAAGTATCTTGTGTTCCTTATAGATATGGTTTGAAAAGATCTCCGAAATACCTATTGCCAATTCGTTTGTATTGCTTTGCCCATCCTTCAGATTCCTGATTGCAGTTCCTAATTTCCTCCTCAGTTCTCTCACTTCATCGTGTTCCTTCCACATTATCGCAGGTGGTTGAACGAGGCCGTGTCTTTCAAGATACGGGAAAAGGACATTCTCTTCTTTAGAGAAATACGATTCAACAAGTTCAAAGTAATCAATCAGCGAAGATAGTCGCTTCACCTCTTCTTCTCCATACTTCCCTCTGCCGATCTTGGACGCGACATCCCGCAGCGCCTTAGACTTGTTAAGAATGTCTCTATGCTCTTCTATCAGAATGTGGAGAGGATGCCAGGGCTCGACATTGATATCGTCTTCGTCCAACGCCTCCTTAAATACGTCGAGATGAACGTTGCACATAAGCTGTATACTTTCGGGCGGCATCCCCTCTTCTACGAGCTTCTGCTCTAACTGTGCGATTTCGACGGGGGTTAATTCCCTCACAACTTTCATGAAATCTCCCCTTATGCTCTCGATGTTATCCGGATTTTCGTGCAGTCTCTTTATCAATCCTTTCAGGAATTCTTCTTTGTTAAAGAGCTCGCTCACTTCTTCACCTCCATGTCTTATAAATAGATCGTATCCTCTGAAACGGATTTCATCAGTAACATATGTTACATACCACGATTACAAAGCTCCATGAAGAACCTCTCAAAAGACACTGCTGAAATTAGACGCAAG
>NZ_DJGL01000045.1:0-558 GCF_002432735.1 Mesotoga sp. UBA5847
CTTTCCTCTTGAACGGTCAACGCAGGGGTCTTGAACAGGAAACACAACAAAAGCCCCAAACAAATGCATATTGGGGCAGGCAAGTGAGTGGATCTAGCGCGGGCTCCAGGGAATGACAGTTTGGGTCATTAGCGGGCCTGTATCTTATTTTCTTTATCGGGAACCAGTATAGATGTCTTCCCAAAGGTCACGAAGCTCCGGATTCATTTTCTTGATCAGCCTTAGTTTCCATTCCCTTTTCCAGCTCTTCAGTTGTTTTTCCCTTCTGATAGCTTCTTTGATTGTCTCATAGTACTCATAATAGACAACGATTACGCAATTGTACTTGTCAGTAAAACCTTCTACAATTTTGCTCTTGTGTTCAAAAACCCTTCGAAGAAGATTGTTAGTTACACCAACGTAGAACACAGTTCTGGAAGGATTTGTAATTATGTAAACAAACCCTGAGTTCATTACATCACCTCATACGAATAAGAAGATGAGTGTTTTTATGATAGCACTGTGATTGCCTTTTGATGAGTGCACGTGAAGAAAAAGAGCGAGATCCCGTGCAGGTGC
>NZ_DJGL01000045.1:592-2585 GCF_002432735.1 Mesotoga sp. UBA5847
GCATCACGGGATGACAGTCCTTAACGTCATCCTGGCGTGCTACTGGCCAGGATCTTGTTCTTTGGTGTGAAAAACACAAGCAGTTGCAAGTTATTAGAGCAAAAGCCAAGAAACTTTCTAAGTCTCTTGAAATGCTCTTCTTCTCGGTCGGTGGACGGCGGACCGTTGACGGACAACGCTGTCTTCGTCAGCGCTCAGCGGGTCCTTGCTCTTAAGCGCACAGCGGTTCTTTTAGCGAGATCCCGATCAGTTGCATATCGGGATGACAGTCTTTTCTTGCTTTTCGTCATTTTTGTTTAGACATAGTGGCAGCTTAGTAATTCGTACACACCATGAATATGGAGGAATCGATTCGATGGTCTGTCCTAATGAAACCACAAGCGGTCCAATTTGATTTCAGGCAAAGAGGTCATCTAAGGTCACCAAGTAAACACTTTCATCTTTTGCAGCTAGTTCTTGCAGATCTGTGGTGAATCCGCTCTTGGAAAAGATGACGAATATCCTGTCTTTGCAAGCGATAATCGATCCCTTTTCTCTTAATCTCTCAAGTTCGCCTATCCCGACTCTTGCGTTGGTCCACTTGCATTCACCGATTATCGCTTGATTATCTCCCAGACCAAGAAGATCAATTTCCTCTTCCTTCTTCGTTGCTTGGTTGTTTCCCCACCACTTGCCCAACTTCATAATCCTGAAGGGTAGTTCTCCCCTGCCACTTTTGTACAATAAATAGTCCCTGCATATGCTTTCGAAAGCTAGGCCGAGATACTTGCTGAGTCCGTTAGCGATCTTCTTGTCCAGAAGCTCTTCTGTCATGCCGGTTTCGATAAGCGAGAGGTTAGGAAACACAAAGGTGTACCAGAATCTGAAGAGATTGTCTCTGATATAGTAGATCGCCTTCCGTGAAGTGCTTTTCTCTGTAACGGGCACTTCTCGTCCCAATATGTTCAAGTTCAGCAGTGTAGCTATGTACTTTGCAGTTTTATCGTTAGGCTCTCCTACCCTTGTACTTATCTCGTTCAGGCGAGTAGCGCCTTGGGCAATTGATTCTATTATACTGTTGTAGAGGGAAGGTTCGCGCAGTTCCTGTCTCAACAAGAATCTAGGCTCGGCATAAAGATACGCCGATGTATCGAGAAAGTTGTTTGCAATGTTCTCTCCATATGGAAGATGCTGGTTCCACTTCTGCAGATACTGCGGGATGCCCCCCAAAATTCCATACGCGATGATTTTTTCTTTGTTGCTCAGTTCGGGAAAGAACAGCGACGCTTCTCGATAGGTGAATGGCTCGACTCTCAGCTGAGCTGTTCTTCTTCCAAACAAGGGGCTCCTACTGCCCAGCACTTCGCTCTCCATGAAACTCACAGATGAACCGCAAAGAACTAAATAGAGCTTTGTTTCAAGTAGCTCATGATCTATAAGGCGCTGCAAGACAGACGGGAAATAGCTAGTAGCATTCGCCAAATATGGGTACTCATCTATTACTAGCAGAAGACGCTTTTCCTTTGCTTTGGATGCAACGAACCTAATCGCCTTCTCCCATGACTCAAATGGAGATAATGTGTCTTTCTGGCCGAAGTGTTCTAGAATGACTTCCGAGAAGTTTCGCAGCATCATTTTCTCGTTGACCTCATCGCAGACAAAGAAGATGCTTTCGATCTCTTTTGAGAACTCTCTTAGAAGAGCGGTCTTACCCACTCTTCGACGTCCATATACAACGGCCATCTCGAACTTTCCACTGTCCTTAAGCTTCCTGAGAGAAGCAAGCTCTTTCTCTCTGTTGATGAACATTTAACAACCTCCAACACAACTACTAACTCGTAAGTTACTAACTCTAGAGCCAATTATATCATCATAAATGCAATCTTTGAAAAGCGTCTCGAAGATGCGAGGCTGGCTTAGGCAGGAAGAGATGCCACCTTCGGTGTGACGCATTGCACTGAGGAGCATCAGTGGACGCAATGCCGGCAAAGGATCATGCCGGGACGCAAGGCTG
>NZ_DJGL01000061.1:0-11755 GCF_002432735.1 Mesotoga sp. UBA5847
AAGACAAACTCGGCGAATCGATTACTATTGCTGATCTTGATGATGCCAGAGAGGTTATTGAGGAATGGGTAGGCAAAAATCAGCACGCGGTTGACCGTTCTCCATTCTCCGAGTTCGAACACCAGGAGAGCTACTGATACCAAAGCGAAGAAATCCGTGCCTGGCTTTTTGCTAGGTAATCTCGTATCTGAACATCGAGATGTTGACATTTTGCATAAAACTGTGCTATCATAGTTGTACTCATCCACCATGATGTGGACAGAGCTCGGGGGACGCTATGGCGTCCTCATGTTTTTAGTGACAGTGCTTTTCCAGATCGTTCCTTTTTGACGAATAGAGAACATTATAGGCTGTCAAAAGAAGATACACTGATCCTCTCTTAATCAATACAACTACGTAATCTAATGGTCTGCTCCAGATATTTACCCTAGTCTCTCCATTCTTCTGGTAGTCGTATATGCATGTGAATTGGTCTTTCACATTCAACATAATTGGTAATATCCACGGAACGCTTTCGCATCTTACTATCTCGAAGTCCCTTTCTCTGCCTAATCTTCTTCGGTCTCTTTCCTTTTTAATTTCCTCGCTTATTATATGATGAAATGTTCGCTCTTTCTGTATCGACCCCTTGTAGTTAGGCAAAATACTGTTGGTATTCTCTTTCTGAACTTCTGCAAGAAATATCTGCTTCCCTCTGAAAGAGAACAGCGAGTTGTAGAGGGTATCTTGACAGAATACTTCGTATGCCTTGTCAATTAGCGCTTCATCTGAGTCAAAGTAGGCTCTGTCAAGTTTTTCTGGCGCCCATGCAGGATACGGAAGATTTATTGCCACGTTCGGTCACCTTTCCCTGGTTTCCAAACAAGGACGTTAAGCTTTCTTTCATTTCTACTCGTTGACCTAGATAAGGAGCGATGTGAAAGACTCTCAATCATTTCAACAACGGATCTCTTGGCGGCACTTTGCTGTAACTCTATCGGTCTATTAGCATACACGAAAGCTCCTACTAAGAGATCAACTATTTGCATTATCTCCACTTCGTGAGAACGGATCTCTTGAATTTTCTTGATTACACGATGATCAAAATCATATTCGCTACGACATAGGATTTCGTGTAGTGTTCTTATCCGATTTCCGCCTTGTGTGTCTTTGGCATCAACGTAGATATTGTATCTAGACTCTCTATCGAAGAAAAGCCCTTTGAGCATATCGTAATACATCTTGTAGTACCAAGTGTTGTGGTCCTGATTGTAAGAATCATGATCCAAAATGGATTTGTCTGGAACCACCAAGACTCGCGCATTCAAGCTATCATTTGCGAAGAAATATGATATGAGGTCAAGATAGAATTCCAGTTTGGCAGGAGAAACCTTAGTCCATTTGGCCTCTAAACCTCTAGATATACCGTGTTTTGCCTTGAGCTCTCTTATCCCATCGCTTATTCTCGGTACACTATCTTTCAGGCACCAGACCGCACCAAGTGCCATCACGGGCTGTTTGTCGTATTCAAGATGGCAACTTTCATCACAGTACACGTTAAATTCCATCGCACTCACCTCTCGCAAATCTCTACCGTAATCCTTCATAGAGATGACATTTTTCACCTAGTCAATAGTCGTAAAACAAAACCGCTTAGATTATACACAACAGAACGTACCCAATGCAGATGAAAGACCGAAAGGAAGATCACAGCTGTATAGAAAAACTAGACAGAAAGGTCTGATTTCAGTTTATCCAGTCATTCTCTCAGAGACAGATAGCACCCCTTCCCCTTCATACATCCCCCGAACGCATACGCCAGTGACCTCGGATCCATCCCTGGCAAATAGAACACAGTTGTAAGCTCCTCAACGTCCTGGCCATGTTCTTGCCAGATACTTTCAGTAATTTCCATTAACCTGTCTTTTGATGGTCTATTCTCAAAGAGTTGAACCTTTACATTTCTCCTCCGCATAGCCGTTCCAAAATCCCTGATGCTCAGGATCTCATAGTCAATATCCCCGCTTTTCAATGCTATCCTCCTGAATGTTATTACTACACGTCTGTCATTCTACATCAGTTAACATTCAGAACAATACCCACTAATTAACTCGACTTATTTGCACAGAGCAGTTGTCAAGCTCTCAATATGGCTACTGCTATTATTCTTTTGTTTATATCGAAGGATCAAGTGATATGATTAAATATAAGTTTTGAAGTTCAGCAATGCAATGGGAGGTGGAAAATGAAAGGATTTGATGAGCTAAGGTACATCAGACCTACCCTTGTCATATTCATCTTTCTAGTAACGATTCTTCTAATGATGCTGCCGTACCACGTCTTTCAGAACGAAGCGATAAGCTACACCCAGGAGATTTACTCGGGGATTTTCAAAACATCTGTCGAGAATCTTGCGTCTTCTTTATCAGTTGGTTATTTTCAATGGCATGCGATGTATAACGCGGTGAATTCTGGTGACGATACTTTCGTCGAAGAAATGCTCCAAGAAATACAGCAAGACTTTCCGGGAGTAAGGTCTGCCAGATTAATCAACAGACCTCCTGAGATACCTACTCAAGAGACGTACAAGCTTTCCGCTGTCGATCAAGAGCTCTATCTTTATCTCAACATATATGACAGCTTGATGGAAAGAGAGATCCCCGATAAGGTCGTGATCGCCAGCATAGACAAAGATGCCATACTCTCGGAGATGCACTTGGATGAAAGAGTAAGCTTAACTTCCGGGGGATCGAAATCTTTTGCCTATGGGCTGAGGGCTGAAGTAAAAGGATACGACCTCACGAAGTGGCTGATTTTCCATTCTCTGGCGTCTGGAATCATAGGCGTTCTAATCATGATGGAAGTGCTGGCGCTTGGTCTTTCCAGATACTATGAGATGCACGGTCTTCAGGAGATCATGTACTTGTGGGAGCTGGAAGATTCATATACTGCCTTTCATTCTAAGAATGTGTCGAAGATCGCCGGACTTCTTGCGAAGAAAACTGGATTGCGCGGAAAGAAGGTAAGAGAGTTTGTTAATGGAGCCAAGCTTCATGACATAGGAAAGATCGGAATTTCGCATAAGATCTTGAGAAAAAGAGGACCGCTCGATGATATCGAAAGGGAAGTCATTCAAGGACATCCAGCGCACGGAAAGGAAGTGCTCCAACACTTCAAGTACCTGAAGAAGTTCATTCCTTACGCCTATATGCACCATGAACGGGAAGAAGGTTCGGGATATCCTCAGGGTCTTAAGGGAGATCAGCTCCCTCTCGAGGCTAAAATAATCGCCGTGGCAGATGTCTTCGAAGCTCTCACGGCTGAGAGACCTTACAGAGATGCTTACACATTTGTCCAGGCTGTTGACATGATGACTGAAATGCCGCTTGATCAGAGTATAGTCTCTGCACTCATAGAGATACTTCCCGAGCTTGAGACGGAACTAAGCGGGAGGAATCCGGAGAAGTGTTGGGAACAGTCTTAGCGTAAGAAGAGAAAAAAACTTTGATCATCTTCATGGTACTGTGAGTGTCTCGATGATCATCTGCTTGCAGATATTCGTTGCAACAAAAGGTCGCTTTCAGTTCTCGGGTTTTGAGTCCAAGAAATCAACTCAGTAGTTATCCTTCCATATGTTTCTTACTGAAGGAAATATGCTTGATTCCGAAAACTCCTTCCAGGCAGCAACTTCTTGCCCTATTTCCGCTCCCCTAGCATCAGCGTGTTGATGCATCTTCATCGCCAGAGCAGACCCTGCTTCGGCGATTTCAACAGCTTGGTCGATTAAGCGCTTCGGGTACTTTGAGTTGACAGAAGAAGAAGACCTTGCTCGGTAGAGGATAGCGTTAAGATCTTTAAGGTATTGTTTTTCTGAGAAGAGGTCATCGTAGAGAAAAGTAATTGCTTCTATCGACTTACGAAGGACTCTACCGCTCCTATTCTCCGCGACACCCAGCAGCTGCGTCAACAGTTTGTTGGGAATCGGAGGAAGCACATCAGAAAAGCTTGCCCATTCAACAACTCCGTTTATTGCGCTCAGGACCGCCTCTTCATCATATGAAAGCAGACCATTCTCAAGTTCAGTAATCACGTAGTATTCTCTTCCATTCAGTTTCAGAAAGAAAGGTATTGAATCCAAGATGGGGATTCCTTCGTACTTAAGATCCAGAAGAATCGAATTAATTTGTGTCCAGGAATCCTCAGAGGCTGCCTCAAGGAAAGGCAGTATTACTCTCTTGAGAACTCTCTTGACCAGAAAGAGTGATCTTCTCTCAAAGAATTGAATAGCTTTTTCTTCCTCGATGGAAGAAAGACATCCGAGAAGGTTTTCTCGTTGGGCAAACCACCAGTCTGCCAAGCTTCCTAGAATCTGCTTTGAATCACTAGCTTGCCAGAGAATTTTCGGAGTTTTCTTAATTGGATTTGGGGGAAACGATGTGGAGTATATGAATTGACGGAAAATGGTCGAGGACCCCTTTTCTCGAAATCTGATCATATTTCCTTCTTTTTCCCAAATGTACGGAATCCTTCTGCTGAGAAGAATCTTTTTGGCGCATTCAGAAGCAGCTCCAGGAAACGGTTCAGGAATGCGAAACACTTCATCAAAACTGTGAAGGCATGTTGGTTTCCCTGACTTATCAACCGCTTTCCAGTAAATCTGAGAAAACCTCTTGAAATAATCTTCTTTGTCCAGCTTACTGAAGTACATCAGGGTCTCGACTCTTTCAATACCTGCTCGTGGATTGTCTTGCACCATGTCAACTAGTTTCTCGAAATCGTTTTCTGAGAAGTCAGTGTTCCTCATCAGCCCAGGTCTAGCATTAGCGGCAGTTGCCAAAATGTCAAGAAAACCGTTTTGGGGGAGAGGAAGGATAATGGATGCTTTGATTATTTCTTCAGCAGCATCTCTGTCACAAGCCTTAATGAGTGAGCCAAGGCATAAAGAGACTTCTTCGCCGGGGAATTTGGAATTGCTCTTGACTGTCTCACGTGAATAGACTCTTCTAAGCAGTCCAGCAGCTTCTCTAACTAGATCCGCACCTAGCGCGAAGCAAATCTTTGAAAGCACCCTCAGCGAATTCGTCAAGTGGATTTCGTGATGCTCCTCCAGTTTTGCTGAAGCAGACTCAATATAACGCATTACAGCTACTGCGAGTGCTGAAAGCTCTCTTTCATCAAGGTTCAACAGAGTCTGCGATGTAAGAAGCTGGTCAATACCTTTGTCATCAAGAATCTGGATTGCTTTCAGAATCACATAGATTGGGAAATAATCCACCAACTGCTCCAAAGCCCTCTCGCTTTCTTTCGTGCCAATAGAGGTCACAAAACGCAACCTCATTGGTATCGCACCTTCTTCAGAGAAGAGCATTAGTTCTGATGCGTAAAGAATGGCTTTATCAACTGAAGCAGCAAAATGAATCGTCACCTCTCCAGGCACCTCTAGCTCCTTCTCAAGGCTACTCAGTATTTCCGGAAGGAGATCGCTGTATATATTCTTCATCTCAGCAATAGGTTCAGTTCCATCTGGAGAAAACTGATTTGGGCGGAGTGAGATAGTTTTATTCAGAGTTATCAACCTTGATGTACAAAGACCAAATGATGCTTCGGAGTTGGCAGCGGTGGACTTGTGAACTTCTGATGAAAGGTGTCTGACGGCAGTACCCGATAGCTCAATTGCCTTTTCAACATCGCCATAAAGGGCAACCAGTAAGGCTTTTCGGCTAATCCATATTGGAACTCCACATTCTGGCCAGCACTCCAGAGTTTTCTTCAAATCCGTAATCTTAAGATAATGAAGCTCAAACATTGCTTTCTCAAAGAACCATCTTTGTTCCCAATCTAAATGCCCTTTTACCAAAGGTTCCAGCTCATTTTGAATCTCCATGAACTCCATTTCGCGTCCATTAAGTCGAGCTGCCTTCATGAGCGAAAGCAGAATCTGAATCCAGTTCTCAAATACCTTTCCATTGCGATTTTGAGAGGACCAATCAATTTTCTCAATTGCATCTCTTCCTTTTGCTTGAGTGGCTGAAGAAAAATCGTATTTCTTGACAACTGCTAAGAACAATGGGTGAAGTTCAGAGGGTAATGGAAATAGTAGAATATCAAGTTTCCATAGCAACTCTCTTGCAAGAAAGAGATCTAGTGGTTTCTGCAGATCCGCGAGCATTCGAGCAGTAGTATAAATTAGATTAATGGATTCGTCTATTTGCTTCATTCTGGTTTTGTGGGGGATAGCAACCCAACCGGGGTAGGTCAATCTTTCTTGTTCCAACTCTTCAGCTAGGTCTGGTAAGTCCTCATTCTTTAGATCTTTTCGAGATAAATGCAGCTTTCTACGATGCTTCTCCTTCTGAACAGATAGAACTGAGACCCAGTCAATCGGCAGCTTCCCATTTGTTTCCATAAGTGGCCAATCACAGTCGTCTCTGACCTTGAAATGCTTCACATATGAAAGAAACATTTCTACTGCTTTTCTGTGTCTATCTTCGCCGTGTAGCATCTCTGGTATAACTGGTGCGAAATCCAACGGAAGCACAAACTTCGATTCGAGGTATCTTCTTTTTGATTGTGACAGATGCAAGTCCCCAATCAAAAAGACCGGATTTCGGTTTTTCCCAAGGTTATCGTTCACCCATCCAATCCATGAGAGAAAGTTAGGATCATCGCCTGAGAAACCAATCAAGCACATAGTGGTTTCGACTATTGCCTGCTGTACCATATTTACAAAAGGTGCGAAGCGCTTTGGGTAGATTCGGTAATCCTCTTCAGTGAACACAAACGGGCCTGACGGAAGACTTCCGTGAAGCTTTACGATTCTTGGTCTTGATGATGAGGCAATCTCTTGAACTGTTTTGACTAGGCTGTAATGCCTGTTGAAGACTCGTGTTCTTTCAAGTAAATCATCGTAGTTTGTCGTGAAAACATCTACCCATTCAATTTCCAGGAGTTCCTTATGATAGTCTGACGGGTCAAATGCGTCGGTATCGATTTGACTTTTTATGAACTCATCAAGTTTTACAGCACCGTGGTAATCGCGAAATTCCTGAGCAAGTTTCAAGAAGGAATCTGCGCTTGATGTCAAATTGTCTTCCACATTTCCATAAAGTGCTTTTTCAAGCATCTTATGAAGGTCCTTCCATAGAGGAAGGCGTTTTGATCCCGAAACGTGCGGTTCGGCATTTGCTGAAAGCCCTGCCCCTACCATCAATGATGCTCTTCCTTTCCAGATTTGAGAGGTTAACATTTCTAATCTAGGTAAATCGGGGAAACAACTCAAATGAATCACTCCGTTTGTTCATTTGGGAATTGTACTTGCAGCGCGTGAGAAACACATACAACTAGGGTCCAGAGCACGATAACGCACATGGTATGTTGATAAAAAAGGTGCTAAGTTTACTTTGGGGATATAGGATAGACTTCGTGGTTCGGATCATACCACAGAATTCTGAATACTCCTAACTCCCTAATACCGTACAATCTCTTCTTAGCATCAAGTCGCAAAGAGAAAAGTTCTTCGTATTTGTCGAAATATCTCAACGCTCTAAGTCTGTCTTGGGCTTCTTTTGAAATAGCATCAATGCTTATCGGGTGACTCTTGGTTCCTTTTCCTGCGCCCTTTGGTTCTTTCTTGACTTCCTCCCATGTTTTCCTACCGAATTCTCTTAGCTTTGGCAGAATCTCATTCCAGAACGCACCATCAAGAGCATCATTGAACCCCCATCGTCCTTCGCAGTCGCACATCGAAAAACACCACGAAACTGTAAAGTGCTCAAAATCCCTCTCGGTCCATTCACTTCTTGGCTCTTTTTTCTTTGTTCTAGGTAGGTTTGCACTTGGTTTTTTCGCTTTTGTCTTTGACATCTTATTTTTTCTGCAGGCTTCCGTAGTATTCTGCCATGCTTTCCTTGGATATTACCTTTTGTTTTCTGCCAGAATAGAAGGCCTCTTTCCAAGGGGTCTCAATATGAGTAAGGTCACTCAACCATTGAGCTGACTGTTTCCCATAGAATTTGATTACAGCTTCGATCGTTCTTCTTTGATCCTCAGTAAGAACCTGAACATTGCCGCCTCCAAGATCTGATTCGCACACTCTGAACTTCCCTTTGTGCTTATTGAATAGAGATCGGCATACTGGCCCCATCTCCCATGCTTCTATTTCCTCATCAAACAGAGAGTCGTCATCCCAAACAATTGACCAAGCCTGGCAGTAGTAAACAATCTTCTGAAGCTTCATTGTTGTCATGGGGCCAGCGACCTGTAATATGTATTTAGCAACGTCAAGTACACTGGGCTTACTTGGCATTTCTATACACCTCCTTAAGCAAGATAACACAAATAAGAGCGTAATCAGAATAACTTGTTCTGTCTTTCGCTGTTGTTTCTCTTCGCTTCGACTGCTTCCTTGTGATAGGGTCTTGTGAGAGGTACATTTGGTTTCTTACACTTCAGTATCTCCTCTATTTGTAATTCTGAATAACCCACACTTGCTGCCAGGAAAATGTTTGAACAAAACCCAGCGGTAGCAGCCTCCCGCCGGCTCGCCGTGGACCTCATAACTATCTTTGATGAATTTGCTTTATCATTCACTGAGCCCATAATCAGGATCTCTGACGGCTCTTTGTTTGTCATCTCTTTATCGGCCAAGAGCTTTTTCATTAAGTCGCAACGCCACAATGGGATCACTCCCATTCCCGGTAACTAGATCGAATCATCATTCTTAATTTCCATTCTTCATCAGAGCTTATAGCCCAAGTTGAACCATCTGAAAACTCTGCCTTTATCGGGATAGCGTGGATTTTAGTTGAGGCTTTTTCATAAGTCGGCCAAGAGAAAGAAGAAACTCCGCTTGGTTCAATTTGCTGGTTCATCTCGATTGTTTCTTGAATTGAATAAACCTCATTACCAAACTCGTTGAATAACAAATATCTATGGGTTAGTGAGACAATTGTTTTGCCCGTAACATTAAGAACTTTGATATGAGCGGTTCTGAATAAGTTTTCATCAAGTGTCAGAGTGGCAGATACTACTTTTGTAGGCAGATTTGTTAGGAATCCTTGCTCGGATTCGTCTGCATATTCCCATGTTCCGTCATCGTTCAAGATCACTTTCCTTAAATACTCGGTCATTGCATATTCAACGGCGAGGTTCATTGAAAAAATGAACAATACAATTATTATAGTTGCAACTATCTTTCTCATAGAACACCTCCTTTGATTTCGATAACAAATGATTTCTTGACTAGCAATTGCCAAATGCTGCACAGAGATGGCTCGAAAGGTACGCATTGCCACAGTCGAAAACATTTCTTATTCATATTCCGACACTGCCCGCCTTATTGGTTTGTTCAAATACTTTCTTGACTTATTGTCCCACCATTCTTCATTCTGAATCTTCTTCAGTTTGTCCATTATTTGCGCACCCCTCAGATATGATACCCAAGAAATCAGGATAGCTTTTGCATTCTCGAAGTCCTTATCCTTCTCATACAGATATACTGCCTTCTTGAAGCCGTAGTCGGTGTGGTACCAGCGAGCGAGATATTCCATATATCTGAAGCACCAGCGAGTATATTCGACCGAAAGGCTCAAGGCTTCACTGTATTTCTTCTCCTTGCAAAGTTGCTTAATTGGTTTTACGTATCTTGAGATCCCCTCTTCGTATAGAACGTTCTGTTTGTCAAAGAAAGCGTTTAAGGCTTCCTGATCCTTGCAAGACTTTTCGGCAAATTCCCTCCTGTCATTCACTTTCCTTTCGTTGGCTTTCTTTTTCAGGTAGTAGTTTATCCCGCCCGATGCAGTTACTGACAGGTCTGACAAGAATGACTTCTTATTTGCCACAGGATTCACCTCAGATTTCTACATCCAAACCGTGTTAATCCTATCAGTCTCCAAGAATCGTCTTGCTTCATTGTAGTATTTCTTCGGATTTCCAAACTCGAGTGCGATAAACTTCTCTGCTTTTTCATCATATTGACGCCTTATTATCACTCCTGTTTCTTTACTTATGACATCTACACAAGTAAAGGGTCGTTCGTCTACAATGATAACTCCCTTTTCCTTTTCATAACGGGGATCTTCATTTATTCCTAGATTTCTAAATGGCTCGAAAAAAGCTAAATCTACCCGAAAAAAAGATACGCTCCCATCGCTCGTGAAGAATACCGACACGCCTCCTTCATAGGTACGGTGGAAGATCAATGTGCTTTCTTGGGGACTGCGCAAGATGATAGACCCCATGAAAGTAGTCTCTGACTGTCCAGTGATATCAATCTTAGTGATATTGTCTGTGCGATCCAATGTTACGTAATCCGGAACTGAGATAAGGTATTCCACAAAACTCTTCAGTGTAAATGCTATAAAGCACCTCCATTAAAAATGACGTATTACCAGCTTGAATGAAAAATTAATTGCACGTTTCTCAGCCAGAAAGTGGTGGCAGTAGAATATAGATTCACAATAGAAATCCTTGTTTAAGCAGCATTGGCTTCAGGCTAGTCAACTCGGGCGGTACAGCTAGATAACGCTAATTCTGTAGCCCGCATCTGGCGTTAAGAGAGAACTGGAGACCAATCACTGATCCTGTGCAATGTTTGCCAAAAGATCAGTATTTGGCTATTCTTCCCAGGAATTTGAACTCGCCGACGCTTAGATACGTTGATCCATGTTCTCTCTCGAGCAAGCCCCTCTTTGCTTCAGAAAGCATCCATCGAATGTCGTCTACGTCTTGGTCGGTGAAATCCGACGTTTCAAAGTAAATCCGCTCACCCTTGTCTTTACGGATGCATTCAATCACTATCTCTGTTTCACCAATGTTTCTGAACCCAACAATATCAACAGGCAAAGAAACGCGATCACCATTCCTTTCTTCTTTCAAATTTCCTTCCTCCTTTCAGCGGCATGTTTCTCGATAAGAATTGATCGGCTAGATCAAACCTTATTTGATCTTCTCCTCGACTACTTTTCATAGCTTTCGTAGGCAATAATATCTAGATAGAAGTTCCCTTTTCGGTAAATACAGGTCTCATCAGTACCGGGACCGTTCATATTGATAACAATTTCCTCTACGTCACCACTGGAAGCAATGAAGAGAGCGAGAGTAAGCATTGACGTTTTCGATATTACTCTGATTCTCCATGGGTTCCCGGATACAGAGAAGAGATCTGTGTTCTTGCTTGATGATCCTTTGTATGATCTAACAACTCTCCATTCAGAAGTCGTGTCATACTTCCAGGTGCCATTTGCGTTCAAGATGACAGTTTTTCCATTCTCAGCAACCGCAGTAAGACCGAAAGAAGTGCTTACAAGAAGCAAGAAAAGTAGAGTTACTAGAAGCAAGTCCTTCATGACCACACCTCCTATCATTTGTGGCCGCAATCCGTACAGCTGTCTTTCCCCTTAGTCAATAAGAAATATAATCATGAATCAGAAAACTCTCTCTTCAAAACATTAACTACCCCGATAATAGCACATTCGGAGTCCCATCTATCTTTATCTATTCTAATAGGCTTGTATTCAGGGTTCTCAGAGGTAAGAATCACCATGTCAGATCCCTTGTGGAAGTATTTTATGATGCCTTTTTGGCCGTTTATTCTCACAACGACCATCTGGCCATTCCTGGCGACCGGCCGTTTTCGAACGAATACGACATCACCGTCAAGCAGTTTACGAAACATACTGAAGCCGGTCACTTCAGGGCAAAGTCAACTGCATCACTCTGATTGACTGAAGCATACCCTAATCGATGGGTGCAGCTCCATTATTTACTACTAGTTAGC
>NZ_DJGL01000061.1:11764-29464 GCF_002432735.1 Mesotoga sp. UBA5847
TAGTTAGCAGAAAAAGTGTCCAGAGTTTTCTGGGTGCAGTTTCCGTCGAAGCTCCCCGCCCCGTGCAGGGTCAGGACACTCTTCCGCGAGCTGCAGACCATGATACCCATGCTCTCGCAGTCCAATACAGCTACCGGTTAGAAGAAAGCAAAATAGGCCACTTCACTGTTTGAATGTTAGAATCTTATGCAAAGCTATCTTCAGCATTTTCCTTCAATGAAAAGATTGTTCGATCTTATCGGAAATCTAATAACTCCTTTCAGCAACATCAAGATAAGAGTCGTCTGCCCATTCTAGAAGGCTGAGAGTAATTCTCGAGTTCTCCTTTCGAGCTTCTACCGAGGTAACCGAGCAATTTCTTATGAAGACTCCTTCTCGCTCGTAGAAGGTGGAGATGTCTAGATTGTCACACATATATGGAAGAGCCATTGAGAGGAGACCGCCATGGCTGACCATTAGAGCCGGCTCTCCAGAACCCTCTTCGAGTGCATACTCAATACCTTTCCAAAGCCTGTCGATTATCTCGCGGTGGCTTTCGCCTCCCGAGATTCTTGTGTCCATTTCCCCGCCGGCCCATTTCTCTTTCAGATCGACGTACAACTCCCTGGCTTGCCCGGCAATTTTCTTTCCTTCGAAGATGCCTACGGAGAACTCTCTGATTTCATCTGCAATAACTGGCGTGAGCCCCCATTTTGAGCAGACAATCTCTGCCGTCTGAACGGCTCTGTGAATGGGTGAGGTGTAAACCTTCCGAATCGCTCTGGAACGCAGAAATGCAGATGCCTTTTCCGCCTGTCTCCTCCCCTGATCAGTCAGAGGATAACCATAGTTCCCATTCGAAAATCGGTTTTCAACATTCGATTGACTTTGTCCATGGCGCAAGAAATAGATCTCTGACATTTGTACCTCCAGGATTAGTACTAGAATTCAAGACGATAGCGAATGATTCGCAAGATGCAGTCCGGCCGAAAACTACTTTGATCTGTGGTTGCCAGTCCCTCGCCGCTGAAGAATCGCGGTTATAAACGAGTTACGACGCCTCACACTATGATGCATGAAGACAGTTTACGGAAGCCATCCTGTTGTGTAACTCACTCGGTAACTTCTGGATAATTTACCCGGCTTGTCTCAGGCTTCAATCAATCTGCAAGATATTTCGTTGTGCCTCTTGATTAGTTCTGAGAGTTCGCCATCGACTATCCTGCCGTTCTGGACGCGGATCTTCCCGTCAATCATTACCAGGTCGCTGTTGTGAGGGTCGCATAGAACGAGAGAAGCCACCGGATCGGATAACCCTCCGGCCATCGAGAGAGTGTCCAGTCTGAAAGCGGCCAAGTCGGCAGACTTTCCCGGCTCGATCGAACCGATGAAGTCGTCCATTCTCAAGACCTTAGCTCCGCCCAGCGTCGCGAATTCCAGAACATCCCTCGGCGAAAGGGCGTCGGCTCCTTTGAGGACTCTTTGAAGCATCAGGGCATTTCGTATCTCAAGAAGCATGTTTCCCGTATCGTTTGATGAGCTTCCGTCAACGGCAAGACTGATCCTGATTCCGGCTTCCTTCATCTCTTTCACACGGGCGATTCCCGATCCAAGTCTCATGTTTGAGGAAGGGCAATGAGCCATGCCGCAGTCATGCTCGGCGAGCCTCTTGATGTCTTCATCGCTCAGCCATACGAGATGGGCGAACCAGCTTCGCTCGTTGAGCCAGCCGACCTTTTCCATGAAATCGACCGGTCTCAATCCCTTTTTCTCGATACAGAAATCGTCTTCGTCCCTGGTTTCGGCGAGATGTGTGTGAAGAAGCACGTCATACTGCCCGGCGAGTTCGGCCGTTCTGACCATCGACTCTTCGGTCACCGAGAAGGGAGAACATGGAGCCAGAGCTATCCGCAGCATCGAGTGTTTTTCTCTATTGTGATACTTCTCTATCAGTCTTACGGAGTCCTCGATTATCTCTCTCTCGCTCTGGACGACCGAGTCGGGAGGTAAGCCTCCGTCTTTTCTGGAGAGAGACATCGAGCCCCTGGTGGGGTGAAATCTCACGCCGGTACTGCGGGCCGCTTCTATTTCGCTGTCGATGAACTCTTTCCTTCCCGTTGGGTGAAGGTAAAGCATGTCGCTTGTCGTTGTCACGCCGGAGGCCATCATCTCGTAAATCGCCACTTTGCTGCTGACATATATCGCTTCGTTGTCGAGATTCTTCCACCTCTCGTACAAAAAGACAAGCCAGTCGAACAGCTTGGCTGAGGCGACTTCCTTTACGCTGCGGAAAAGCGACTGATAAAAATGATGATGAGTGTTGACAAAGCCGGGAGTGATGATCCGTCCGGCCAGGTCGATCTCGACGTCGCCCGGAGGAGGAGTTCCCCTGCCGACATCGACTATTATTCCATCTTCGACGACGACATAAGCGTCTTTCAGCTCATCTCTTCTTTCATTCATTGTCACAAGATAGTCTATGTTCTTGAGTACTGTTTTCAAGTACTGCACCTCCGATTCAAAGAGATTCGTCTTCATTCCTGCCGTTCAGTCTTATGACCTTCTGAGCCATTTCAGAGAAGACGTCATCGTGTGTAACTATTATTGATTGATCGAGTTCGCCAAAGAGCTCTCTGAGAGAATGGGCAAGCAGCTCTTTCCTCTCCTTGTCGAGATTCGATGTCGGCTCGTCGAAGACGGCAAATCTCGCTCCGCTGAGGACCCCCGTCATTGCGGCTCTCAGACAAAGAGAGACCAACACTTGCTCCCCGCCTGAGAGATTCGAGAAACTTCTGACGCTGCCGTCGCCGTATTCGGATGCTTTGACGGAGACTTCGTAGTCTTCGTTCCATCTTATTGACTCTTCGGTCCCGGATATTCGTTGGTAGTCTAGGGTCGCCTTTCGCTCTATCGCATCACGAAATCCGGCGGTTATTCTCTCTCCGGTGAGATTGAGATTGTCTCTAATCATCTCTCCGAGTTTGATTTTTCTGGAAGTTTTTTCGCCGGCTCTCTTCTTGAGCTTCTTGTTTTCTTCCATCTCTGCGAAGTTCTTCAGATCTGCCCGCAGAGAGACTATGTCTCTGCCGATGGATATTGTTTCGTCTCGTTTGAGAGCATAACTTTCTTCGGCCTTTGTCTCATTTCTCTTCAGTTCTTCTAGACGGCCATAATCGAAGCTCTTCTCAAGAGCAATAATCTCTTTTCTGAGGCCGGTCACTCCGGCCGCCTTCTTTCTGCATCTTTCGAGCGAGGCCCGGCAGAGGCCTGAGTACTCCTCGAGATAGCCCGCAAGAGTCACATACTTGTTGAATCTTTCATAATCGTTTTTGTTAAGAACCATCGCTCTGCGAATCTCTTCAATCTCCGCTCTCAATCCGGGAAGCTTTCCAAGTTCCTCCGCAAATTCCTTAACAATGCTTTTCTGAGCATCGATTTCGCTCGACCGGGAAGCGAGTTCTTCCTCCGTCTTCTTCTTCAGTTCGTTGAGGGATCTGATCTTGCTCTTGACTTCTTCCAGACGCGAATCCCTTTCTTCAATCTGATTCTTGAGCGTGGAAATGTGTTTCTTTTGAAGCTCGAGCTCTGTGGAGGCATTTCCAACATCTTTCTCTACACTCTCGCTCATCTCGTCGATCTCTCCGGACTTTCCTGAAATCGTCGAAAGCTGAAGGAGGAAGCTCTTCGCTCTCTCTTCAAGGTCAAGCTTCTCTTTTTCTAGATCAGCCTTTTCCTTAAGTTTCTTATCCGTCTCTTCTATCGCTTTGAGGGCAAGAGCCCTCTCTTCCGCCAGTTTGCCTAGCCTCGACGGGCTCTCCTTCACTTCTGCAATCTTTTTCGAGAGCTCTCTTTCACCGGAGGCAAGCTGGTTTATAAGGCCTTCGATGTATCCTTCATAATCACTTCTATTTTCGATGTTCTTGCATTTCTCATCCAGGAGTGGACAGATGCCAACGGCGAGAGAGCCTCTGTATTCTTCAAGCGCCTTTCTCCGGGAAGCCTTGCTGACGCTGGCCTCGTTCAGCTTTTCAAGGAGAAGGACTTCCTGTTTCGCCCTTTCTATACCGCTGTCGATTTTCGCCAGCCTTTCATTGAGTTCCTCAGAACCCTCCGTTTCTCCAAGGCTCCTTAACAGATCTTCAAGAGCGGCCAGCCGTCGCTCAGGCTTCCTGTATTCTTCGAGGATCACCTTAAACGCCTCTTTTCTCGAAAGACACAGGTTGTGGGCTTCCCGTTTCTTGCCTGCCTCGAGTTCCGCCGCTTCCATCTCTCTTCTTAGCTCTTCTCGTTCCTTCTTCAGTTCCTCGAATTGCTTCTCGCTCTCTTCCAGTCTTTCCTCTGAATTCAAGAGCGCTCCGCTTGACCTGGCAACTTCCGTCTGCAGTTCAGCGATTCTCTTCTCAATGGCCGCCGAACGCTCGCCAAGACCTTCCAGTCTCCTTTTTTCGGCGCTTAGAGCATTTTCTTTCTCCAATAGTCTCTCATAGAGATCGTGGCCGTCCCTGCTTTTGTCAACGATTTCTCTGGCCTCGACCGCCCTCTCTCTTTGCCTCAGATTGCCTTTCAGTGCAGCAGCTTCGTCCCTCAACGACTTCAGCTGCTGCTCAAACTGTCCTCTCTTCGAAGAGAGCTCTCTTCCGATTTCCTCGAGACGCAGTCTCTCTGCTTTGACTTTCTTGAGGGCATCTTCCAAAGACTTCAGTTCCTCTCTTGCCCTGGAGAGATCCTCCGAGAGAGTCTTCATCCTCTCTTCAACTTCTGCCTTTCTCTCCAGCTGCTGCTCCATGAACGCGATCTCTCTCTCAAGAGTTTCGTTCTCACTCCTCAGGTCGGTGAGATAACTGCGCATGAAATCCGTTGAGATCTTCCTGTAAAGGTCGACCTGGAAGACCCTGTTGAAATAGTCCCTTCTCGCAGCAGGACTGCCGAGAAACTGATCGGCGATTCTATTCTGAAAAGCTACTATCACGTTCTCGAATGTCTTCGAGATGTCTCCCTGAAGACCGCAGATAATTCTGATCTTCTCTATCACGTTTTCCTTCCCGCGGGCAATGAGAAGTTCCCCCTGATGCAGCTCGTGACTTGAACCGGTGCCGAAGACTTTCTCGACCCTGTACTCCAGACCGTCGTCGGCCAGAAAAGTCACGGTAATTTTCGATCTTCTCTCGTTCCACTTGATTGCGTCTTCCTGTTTGTCGCGCAGTCCTCCTCCGAAGAGAGCCAGTCCGATAGCTTCGATGATCGATGATTTCCCCGAGCCGTTTCTTCCAAGGATGAGGTTTATTCCCTTCTCGAAGGTTTCGGAATATCTGGAGTGGCTGCGGAAGTTCTCGAGATCTATCGAAGTAATCCTCAAGAGCCACCACCCACTATGGCTTCAAGAAGGGCATCGACGGATTCTTTGAACAGGTCATACCTTCCATCTTCCTGAGACTGCTTCATCTTTTCTATTGCGACCACAAGGTCCTCGCCTCTTGCTCCGAGCTCCTTCCACTCCCTGGAGCCGAGTATGACCTCTCGTTCGATGTCTCTCGCGCTCATCAGTCTGTAGTCGTCGAGAGTGATCTCTCTATCCGTTCTCCTGACTCTAACAAAGGCCTTAAGGGCTCCGGAAGACTCTATCTCCCTCTCCAGACGCACAGGATCTACGTAGAACTCTCCGCTTCCCGTTACCGTTACCAGTACTATGGCTCCTCTATGAATCTCATGTTCGTTGACAAATCCGTCAAGGTCGTCGCCCTCGCCGGGAAAAACGGAGAATTCCTGTCTTTCCCTCCTGCGAGAGTCGTGAAAATCGGCTGTTCCGCTCTCGGTATCGAATACGTAAAATCCCTTACTATCTCTCTCCCAGACGTCCCAGTATTCGAGAGATCCGGGCACGAAGAAGAACGGCTCTTCCAGAGGAAAAGCGAGTTGAGAATGGAGATGTCCGCCTCCGGCATAGATCACCTTTGACCTGAGAATCTTCAAGACTTCGGGTGACACAAGGCCGGGAATGAAGTTGTCGTTCCCGGGCGCGGTGTGGATAAGTATTATATTGTCTTTGCCTTCAAGAAAAGAAGAAGCTTTGAGGATCATCTCCTCTGCCATGAAGCCGGGATAGCCAAGTCCGAACACTTTGAATCCATCGATGCTGATGCACGGAAAGACAATACCCTTCTCTCCCTGAACCGGGCAGAGCAGCTCCAGATACTCTGTCTCATTGAGAAATCTCAGCCAGGACTCATTCGCGCTAAAGCTCTTGTCGTGGTTTCCCTCTATAGCCAGCACCCTGATACCGTTTTCTTTCAGTCTGGAGAGAATACTCTGCGTTCTGGCAAGAGTGTCGGGATTGATGTCTCTCTTGTCAAAGAGATCACCCGTTATGAAGAAGGCATCCGGCTTGTTCTGTACGGCCCAATCAACTACATAGTCAAAGGCTGAAAAATAATCTTCGTATCTTGCAGACGAATAGGGGCTGTTCGGGGAGCCGATCGGTCTTCTCCCAAGGTGAATATCGGAGCAGTGAAGGAATCTCAATTCGATGGACTCACTTTCTGAATTCCAGAGGCGTTGCGGCGCCGGAAGCATCTCTGATGAGTTTCAGGTCACCGGTTCTGACGGCAAAGAGCTCCGTCGTGTTGCACACTGTTCCTGCGAACAGGTGGCCGCCAACTGCGCTTCTCGAAGGTCCGGCTAACGCAACGTGAAGATGCGGGAATGGAAAACCGCCCTTCGACGATACGTTTCCCGATATGTGTATGAGCTCATGAGGAACAGAGATCATCTCCTTTTCGTACTGCTTTTTGGAAACGTTGTACCAGCCGATCTCGAAATCTCTCAACATTCCTATTCCGCTGATCACGACAAGTGAATCCAGGTTGTTCTCCGTAAGTGTATGAACTAGAGTGTGAATGAAATCCTCGCCATCCTCGAAGCGAAAGAATAGTACTCTCTCACCTTTTCCAAAAATCATCTCATCACCACCTGTATTACGATTTTACTACATCTGCCGCACCCCCACATTTGCTAACAGTTACAGTCGGAAGACATCCAGCAAGGGCTTTGATGTGAGATTTTCTTCACCCTGGTCTGATGATAGAATTGAATTGCATTCACTTTCTCCTGGAGGTTTCGTTATGTCTGGTCAACTGTTCTTCTTCTTCGTTCTCATTTTCTGGGTCGGATTTGACATCTATCTTTTCTTCTTTCACAACAGAGAGATCAGTGGAAAACTCCAGGAGAAACGATCGAAGTACATTATGCTTGCTTTCGTTCTATCTGGCATGTTTGGAGCGGTGGCTGTCGACGGCAGCTCAAAGGAAGCGTTCATGATGCCGTTCCGTCCTCATAGATGGGTTGGGGTTGCATCGATGATCTTCGCGGTCGTGGTCCGTTTCCTCGTAGTCAGGCAGCTGGGCTCTTCCTTTGCAATCGATGTGGGGGCCCTTCCCGATC
The DNA here is from genome assembly GCF_002432735.1 of Mesotoga sp. UBA5847. Lineage (NCBI taxonomy): Bacteria > Thermotogati > Thermotogota > Thermotogae > Kosmotogales > Kosmotogaceae > Mesotoga > Mesotoga sp. UBA5847. Next base: position 19,181 of record NZ_DJGL01000061.1, read on the forward strand.
AAGAGCTGAGAACGGATCGACTGTTCAGAGTAATCCGTCATCCTGCCTATGCCGCCGAGATAGCAGGCTTTCTGGGTCTTGCGCTCGTCTTCGATTACCCGCTCAGTTCGATCCTTGCTTTCATACTCCCGACGACAGGCATACTGTACAGAATCGTCGTGGAAGAAAGGAATCTCGAATACATCTTCGGAGATGCTTATAGGGATTACTGCAAGAAGACGTGGCGGCTAATTCCTTACGTGTTTTAATCGATTAGGAGGTGAAGGATTTGAAATCATACAGGAAGGAACTTTTCTTCAACACCGCTACCAGGAGAGAGATAATCAATATCACTCCAGATGTCGAAAGAGCGCTTAAAGAAAGCGGAATCCAGGAAGGACTTCTGCTCGTGAACGCAATGCACATAACTGCAAGTGTGTTCATCAACGACAATGAATCCGGGCTTCATAATGACTTCGAAAAATGGCTGGAAAGGCTTGCGCCCGAGAAACCATACTCGCAGTATGAACACAACGGATTCGAGGACAATGCGGACGCCCACCTGAAGAGAACCGTTATGGGTAGGGAAGTGGTAGTAGCCGTTACTGAGGGAAGACTGGACTTTGGACCATGGGAGCAGATCTTCTACTATGAACTGGACGGTATGAGAAGAAAGCGAGTTCTGATAAAAATAATCGGCAATTAAGATTCGAATTGTAACGGTTTTCAGAGGCTTTGTCAGATATACCGGCCTAAACAGCTCCAGACAACCAGGGAGTCTCTTGTTTGCCTTTGCGACGGTCTTTCTAAGATGTTATGGTAATAATAACACTTATTATGTATGGAGGTGCTATCAATGAGCATTGGAGAAGCATCACTCGGCTCTCCGAAGATTCACGTGACAGACGGGGGCATGATTGATGTTACGCCTTTTGCGAAGAGGGTTGGGATCAAACTGCCGGTAGTTATCACGGAGAATCTCTGGAATGAAATGGTTAAGACCGACGAGAATTCCAGGATGTACGGACAAAAAGAAGAGAAGCGGCTCGACAGCCTGCTTTCCACATTGAGCATGGAACTGCTTAAGGGAAGAGCGAAGGATCTCTCGTTCACTTTCCTGGTCTGCAAAGACCCGAAAACAACCAGTTGCAGGCTTCTGAAAGCCTGCTACAAGGAAAGAGATGACGGTAATCGGTTCATAAGGATTTCTGGTTACAATGAATCTAACTGACTCTGGAACAGGCACGAGCTTTTATTTACAATATCGACTTGTTCTGGAAAGAGTCGTTGAGCTATAATGAGCTAAACGAACGCGAGGTTTGCATATGAACAATAAGACTTACAGAGGAAAAAACAGAAAAGCTATGATGATGTACGGCAACGCCCTTGTTTCTTCGGGTGCTTAGCTGTACCTGAGAAAATAGAAGCAGGGCGTCTCAAAGGAGACGCCCTTTTTTTATATCAGGAGGGATTTGTATGAAGAAGTTTCTAGTGTTACTGGTTCTACTGGGAGTCGTATTTGCGTTCGGTACCACGAAGATCAGGATTGGTGCCACTCCAGTTCCCCACGCCGAGATTCTCGAGGTAATCAAGGCCGACCTAGCCGAGCTGGGCTATGAGCTGGAAATCGTTGTGTTCAATGACTATGTGCTTCCAAACATCGCCCTTTCCACAGGGGAACTCGACGCGAATTACTTCCAGCACGTACCCTATCTGGAGTCCTTCACTTCACAAAGAGGAATAAAAGGGCTGGTCTCAGCAAAGGCCATTCACGTCGAACCAATGGGGTTCTTTCTCAAGAAACCTCTTTCAGAGCTCGCACCAGGTGATAAGATCGCTGTTCCGAACGATCCGACGAATGAAGGACGGGCGCTGATTCTGCTTCACAACAACGGGCTTATTGAGCTGAAGGATCCTTCGAAGCTGGAATCCACAGTTCTGGACATCAAAGAGAACCCAAGGCAGTTGACCTTTGTTGAAATCGAGGCCGGGTTCATTCCAAGGGTCTACACAGACGACAAGACCGTCGCCGGTGCCGTCATTAACACCAATTACGCTCTTACCATCAACCTAAATGCAGTTAAAGACTCGGAGTTCATTGAAGGTGGTGAATCTCCGTACGCAAACATAATCACAATTCGAGAAACTGACAAAGGCGAAGCATGGCTCGAAGCTCTCATCAGTGTGTTGACGTCAGAGAAGGTAAGAGACTTCATAGACGAAAAATACGATGGTGCGGTAGTACCCGTCTTCTGAGGTTTAGTGCTTTGATACTGAGCGTTGACAGACTTAACCTCTCTTTCGAAGACAAATCGGGAAGGAGAAAGATCCTCGATGATGTCAGCTTCTCTATCGAAGAGGGCGAGATTGTCGGAATCGTAGGGTTATCGGGAGCAGGGAAAACCTCTCTGCTCCGTACCCTTAACCTACTCCAGCCGGTGGACAGCGGATCGATCATGTTCGACGGCCAAAACATAGTCGGGCTTAACGAAAGCAAAGTGAGGAGCATTAGAAAGAAGATAGGAGTGGTTTTCCAGAGCTACAACCTGTTTCGCTACAGAACCGTCTACCAGAACATCGCTTTCCCTCTGAAAATTCAGGGAATCGGCAGGGGCGAGATCAGAGAAAGAGTTATGAGTATCGTTTCGGAGCTCGGCCTGGATCACAGGCTGAGCGCCTACCCTTCGCAGCTCTCCGGCGGCGAACAGCAGAGAGCGGCGATCGCCCGCGCTCTCGTAATGGATCCAAAGCTGATTCTTCTTGACGAACCCACTTCCGCACTCGACCCGAGGACTACGGGCAGACTTCTCGATCTCGTAGTGAATCTCAACGAAAGACGCCGCGTCACCTTCGCGGTCGTAACCCACGATATGGATGTCATTAAGAGAACCTGTGACAGAGTCGCGTATTTGCAGAATGGGAAGCTGCACTTCTTCGGACCTACGCACGAATTCTTCGTCAAGATCGAGAACAATGAAGTGAGTGACTTTGGAAGCCCTCTCGAGCTGGAAAGAAGCGTCCTTTCCGGGCAGAAGCGGCTCTTGAGAGTACTCTTCTGGGGGGAGCGTACCCACGAACCTGTTTTGTGGGAGATAGCAAGGGAGTTCGATATAATGATCAACATTCTGTACGGGAAGATCGAAGAACTGAAGAACGGGCCCTTCGGAACAATGATCATCGCGATTGATGGGCAAAGACAGGATCTGTTCATAGAGAAACTTAGGGACTCCGTCTTCTTTCTCGAGGAGGTCCGCTGATGTTCTCGCAAATACTTAAGGCGACGCTCGAAACTCTATACATGCTTCTTCTCTCCGGTTTCCTGGCAACTGTTTTCGGTATTCCGCTAGGCGTAGGTCTTTACCTCTGTTCAAGATCGCGAAGGTTGAAGACCCTCTATGCGTTGCTCGATCTGCTGGTAAATATCTTCAGATCAATACCTTTCATTATTCTCGTGTTGCTTCTGATTCCCGTTACGAAAAACGTAATGGGGACGATAATCGGGCCGAATGCCGCGATCTTCAATCTTACTATTGCAGCTATACCTTTCATGGCGAGGCTTTCGGAGAATTCTTTCAATGCCGTGCCTTCGGGAATTGTCGATTCGTCAAACTCTATGGGATTGAATAAGTGGCAGATGGTCACAAAGGTTTTGATACCGGAAACACTGCCCGATCAGATCGGCAACATAACCGTACTCTTGATCAATCTCGTAACCTACACCGCCATAGCGGGTGCGGTCGGGGCCGGAGGTCTCGGTCAGCTGGCAATCAACTATGGCTACTACCGGTTCCAGTGGGACGTGGTTCTCTACGCTGTGATCGTTCTCGTGGCGATCAGTCAGCTTCTTCAGTTCACTGGAGGAAAACTGGCGAAGGGATTGCGAAAATAACTTTGGAAACAAGGTTTTTCGGAAGCGTCTCGGAATTGAATCATTTTGACTTTCGTCGTCGAAGCCAGAATGTTGTAAACTGGTACCGGGCAAAACAAGTTGATTGGAATACAGGTTTGCCCATAAGGGTGAAGCACTATGAAAAGACTGCCGATCGACATCGATATGTTGGTCAATTTGATGGATATTGACCAGAGAGAGTACGACGCGATTTCGTATCTAGATACGGAGACAGGAAAGATCATCTTCTATCAAGAAGATTGTTTTCCGGATGAACTAGTAAACTGCGAGGTTGAAAGAGAAGAGATAACTGAAGAGCTTCTGAAGTACTCCTGGATGAGAATCGAAGATTTGTACACTTATTATGACTTGTTTTGCGGCGATGAATCGGAAAGATTCGAGGATATACCGTGGATTACTCCAGGGGAAAAATTCGCACTGATCGAAGAGTTCATTTACACAAGAGTAGAAGAAAGCGTCAGGGATGAAGTCTATTACGAGATTTCGGGAAGAGGTGCATTCTCTAAGTTCCGCACATTTCTCGAACATCACGGAGAATACAAGGACGCATGGTTCAAATTCGAAAGTGAGAACTTGACAAGGATTGCTGTTGAGTGGCTCAACTCGATAGGAATCGATCCGATCGATACTTCTGAACAGTGATCTCGGTCTTCTCTTTGAAGTAAATCTCGCGGAGATTCGTCTGTATAAGAAAGACTGCCCGGGCCTTTTCTTTTGTCGGTTCACAGGAGGATCAGAGCGTGAAGAACACTGGAGTGTCGCTGGAAGAAGGTAGTTCAAAGCAGTTGACGTTTAGGAGCCTGGTAATAGGGGCGCTCGGGTCGATAATCATCACTACCAGTTCAATGTACGTCGCCTTGAGAATGGGGGCTCTTCCCTGGCCGACCATTTTTGTTGCAGTTATGTCCCTGGCAATACTCAAGGCCTTGGGCAGGACTAACCTGAACGAGATAAACGTTACGCACACTGCTATGTCCTCCGGAGCAATGGTGGCTGGCGGTCTGGCCTTTACAGTTCCGGGCATCTGGATTCTTGAGGCTTCCTCAGAGGTAAGTTTCCTGTCTCTCCTGGTCGTCACATTGTCAGGCACTATTCTGGGAGTTGTATTCACTGGAATGATTAGACGTTATTTCATTGAGAAGGAGAAGCTGCCTTTTCCCATGGGTTTGGCTTCCTACGAGACAGTTGTTGCCGGTGACAAAGGGGGGAAGAAGGCAAAGTACCTCTTTTCCACCATGGGGGCCGCTGCCGTATTTGTCGCAGTAAGGGACGGGCTGGGATGGATTCCTTCTGCGTGGTCTTCGGTCCGGCTGTATTCAAGAAACATCTTCTTTGGAATGTGGATATCCCCTATGGCCGTTGGCATAGGTTACATAATCGGACCGCTCTTCACAGGAGTGTGGTTCCTTGGAGCTGTTATAAGCTACTTCTTCTTGATCCCCGTTGGAGTTGCGGCCGGATGGTTCGCTGATGTCGGCTCTGCGACGGCTTTCAAAGATAGTCTCGGGATCGGACTGATGGTCGGCACCGGTGTTGGAATTCTGCTCAAGGGAATCTTGCCGCGGGCAAGAGAGATCTACCTTCCCGTAAAGAGCAGCGGGAAGGGATCGCGAATGAAGACGCTTCGCTGGATACCTCTGGTTTTTGCGGCCATCGCTCTCTTCCTCACAACTTTGACGGAAATGACTCTTGTCTCTTCTCTACTTACAATAGTTGGCGTATGGCTTACGACGGCCATGGCCGCCTCGATAACCGGGCAGTCGGGGATCAATCCTATGGAGATATTCGGCATCATCATTCTTATTGCCGTGAAGTCAGTCGCCAGTCTCGGCACAATCGAAGCGTTCTTGGTGGCTGGAGTAGTGGCAGTTGCTTGCGGTCTTGCTGGCGATGTACTGAACGATTTCAAATCCGGTTACCTTTTGAAGACCAACCCCAGGGCTCAGATCGTCGCCGAGACGGTCGGCGGAGTAATTGGCGCAGTAGTCTCGGTAATCGTTCTCTTTATTATGTTCAGAGCCTATGGTACAATGGGCCCGGGAACGGAACTCCCCGCGCCACAAGCGTACGCCGTTTCCACCATGGTCGGTGGTCTCCCAAATACTCCGGCCTTTTTCTTCGGCTTGGTGATTGGGATCATAATCTATCTTATGAAACTACCGGGGATGACGCTTGGAATTGGCATGTACCTCCCTATGGAGATATCTACCGCCGCATTCGTTGGAGGCGTTATTAGCTTAATTGTCGGCAAGATCAAGCCAGAATCGAAGGAGACCGGCATGATAGTGTCGTCGGGACTTCTTGGAGGCGAAGGTATAACGGGAGTAGTTTTGGCAATAATCAGGGTTCTAACAGTTAGCTAATAGAATAGAGGAGTTGTTTTGAAACACATTCACGCAGTGGGCAGAGTCCCTTTCAATCGCGTTCACATTTCTCTCAAATGGTTATTGTTCGGCGCCGTTGTCGGGGTAGCGGCCTTCTTCATCGTCAATCTTTCAATGGAGAGGATCGAGTCACCTCACTTCTCTGCCCAGCTGTCCGCGGCTCGACTAATGGCCTCTTGCATAGCTGAACTTTCAGCTTTCCGGGAGTCATTAGGCATAGTAATCGACCCATCCGTCGACCCTAATTTGACAGGGCTTATTGGACCGGAATTCACGGAGTTGACAACTACTCTAGGAAATCTGCAGGCGAAGAGAACCTCGACCAATCCGGACTTCGCGGCTCTCCTGGTGAAGTACTTCAAAGAACTCGATCTCAAGAGAGGCGATCCCGTTGCTATAGGAGCGAGCGGCTCTTTCCCCTCGCTTCTTCTAGCCACTCTCTGCGCCTGCGAAGTTCTGGAACTTGAACCCCTTGTGATCTATTCGATTGGCGCTTCAGAGCACGGCGCCACACATCCGGAGTTTACCTTTGTTACGATGCAGGAAAGACTTGTAGAGGTAGGGCTGCTTAAAGACAGCCTGATCGCAGTCTCTCTGGGCGGTAATTACGATACGGCAAGTGGAATGTTTTTCCCGAAAGCTCGTGAACTGATGACGGAGATTGCTTTATCCAGCGGAAAGACCTTTATATATGAAGAGTCTCTTCAAGCAAGCATTGAAAAGAGACTTGAGCTCTATCTTGAGAAGTCGGCCGGACTGCCTTCTGTCTTCGTCAATATCGGGGGAGCAAGCACAAACTTCGGCAACAGCCATCTAGCTCTCAGCCTGGATAACGGTGTTTTGACTTCGTTCTCTTCGATCCCTAAAGGAGATGAAAGGGGACTGATTTTCGAGTTTGCGGAGCTCGGTGTGCCCGTGATTCATCTGCTGAACATCAGAGATCTCGCAATGGAGAATGGCATTCCGATCGATCCCGTTCCTCTTCCGGAACCGGGAACCAGCGGAGTGTATTTTGTCGATAGTTATTCGTTGCTTCTGACTTTGACCTTTCTATTCCTTATGATCCTCTGCGTTGTCGCGGGAAGGGTGATTAAGAAATGACAAACTGGCTGCTGGCTCTGGTCGCATTGTCTATCCTTCTGCTCTTTCTCGTCATTGAGAATATTCTCTCGAGAAAGAGAAGAAAACGGTTGAAAATCGCAGTCCAAGTGAACGGAACCAGAGGTAAGAGCGAGACAGTAAGACTAATTCACGCGGCCCTCAAAGCAAACGGCTTTTCGGTACTTGGAAAGACGACGGGGACTGTTCCTCTATGGATAACCCCCGACGGGAGACACGTCGAAGTGGTTCGTCGCGGCCCTGCAAACATACAGGAGCAATTCCTCGCCTTGAAGAAGTCGGAGAGGGAAGGCTGCAATGCTTTGGTTGTAGAATGTATGGCTATTAAGCCCGAGATGCAGCTTTCAAGCATGAGAATAGTCGAAGCAGACATTACCGTCATCACGAACGCTTATCCGGATCATATCGAAGAGATTGGAGCCGACGAAATTGAGACGGCCAAAGTGCTTTCTCTATCTATTGCTCCAGGCGGAATTTGCGTTTTGGGAAACGTTTCGTCCGAAGCAATGGAATCTGTAAAAGACCACTGTTCTAGAATGAATACTAGATTGGTTACCGTCATCCCGAAAGTAGAGGACGCGGCCGGATTCAAATTCGAGCCAAATGAGGAAAACCTTTCTATCGCACTGAAGGTTGTAGAACTACTTGGTCTGGACAGAGAAAAGGCGCTTGAGGGAATGAGAGAGGCGCTGCCCGACGTGGGGACATTCAGGTATCTGCATCTCGGCGACGGGATAAATGATACCGTCCTGGCAAATGCGTTCGCGGCCAATGACATTCGGTCCACTTCTCTGCTTCTGAAAAAGGCAAGACAGGATTTTCCCGGGAGACCACTCGTCGGATTCTTCAACTCCAGAGACGACAGGCCGGACAGGGCTCTCGTCTTCGAAGCGATGATTAGAGACTTCGACAGGATAATTGTCAGAGGACCTGTTCCTCAACGAATACTGAAGAACAAGAACGTGGAAAAGCTGAAAGACCCGAGCCGGCTCGATTCGCTTCTTGAAGGGCACGAGCTCGTTTTCGGATTCGGAAATATACGCGGCCTTGTACAGTGGCTGAGCGGGTTGGAGGAGATTCGATGAGTCCTGCATTGTTCTCAATCGGAATCGTCATAAGTACGGTGTTCTGGTGGGTGACAGGGTTGTCGGCCGGAGGGCTTGTCACGCCGGTCTACCTGTTCATCTTCATTGAACAGCCTTTGAGGCTGCTGTATACATGGGGTGTCGGTCTGGTCACATTCCTGATTCTAAATCTTCTCCAGAGGTATCTAATTCTCTACGGAAGAAAGAGGCTCGCAATAGGAATTCTTCTCGGAGTCGTGGTCAAGCTTTCCCTAGACACCTTTCTTATGCCTAATCTCCCGGTAGAGCTGTTCTCAACCGTGATTGGAACCATCGTTCCAGGGCTGATCGCAAATGACTTTTATAGGCAAGGAGTAGTGAAGACCTCTCTTTCGCTTATCTTCGTCACAACGGTTGTCTGGTTGACAAACATACTGATAAAATCGATCATGGTTGTCTAGGAGTTACAGCTAGCCGAATAGCACGAGTCTTAAAACAAGATAAAGGTTGGAAATGCCGAGAGATATTATTGCCGAAGGGAACCCGATCTTCATGAAGTCGAGGAAACTGTGCCTGTTTCCATACTCCTTGTTTACCATCTCAAAACACATCACATTCGCAAGATGACCGGTCACAGTTCCGTTTCCCCCGAGGTTTGCCCCAAGAGCAAGAGCAATCCAGAGATCGTACTGAAGAGGGTAGTGAACGGATAGCTGCGCCACGATAGGAATGAAGATCGTAACAACCGGAATGGCTCCGGTAACCATCGCTATCATTCCGCTTACCCAGAGGATAAGCATAGAGAGAACGGCAGGGTTGCTCGAAAGATTCAAAGCCAGTGCGGAAAGCTCTCCAGTTATTCCCGTGCTTTCAAGAGAGTGTGCAAGCGAGAAAAGTCCAATGAAGAAGAGAATCGCGTTCCAGTCCACTTCGGAAGCAACCGATTCGAAATCCTTTCCCGTATAGAGAAGCAAGAATGACGCTCCCAGCACTGCGAACAGCGACATCTCTATGTCAACGATACTGTGCATGATAAATCCGATGACCACAACCACCAGTGTTCCGAGGCTGACATACATCAATCTCTTATTGGTTATGACTCCATCGAGCCTTAATCCCTGAATCTCTTCCTTTTTTCCAGATATTGACGAGAGACCCTTCAGAATCTTGAATCTGGAGATCAACATCAGGGTAACATAAGTCAATAAGAGCGGAGCTAGCACAAGACCGCTGAAAGTCATAAAAGGAATCTTGGAGGCGTTACCAATAATGATGTTTGGAGGATCTCCTACCAGAGTCATACAACCACCGATGTTTGAAGCTAGAATCATCACCGCCGTGAACCCGAAGGGGTTGAATCCCGCAGTATCTGCAACGAAGAAGATTATCGGCATGAACATTATCATTGTAGTGACATTGTCCAGAACCATAGAGAAGAGAGCGATTAGCGCCGAAAAGAGCCCCGACAGCAGAAGGATGTTTCCCTTCGTTGCTCTGAGAGTACGGACCGCCACATATTGAAAGAACCCGGTAGATTTGAGCACGCCGACTATCACCATCATTCCTATGAGAAGGAATATGGCGTTGAAGTCGACAAACTCAGATATTGTCTCTATTCTCATTGTCTCGGAGACTTTGAGCACCACCAGCAACATACCTGCCGTAAAGGCAATCAGCACTCTCCGTCTTTTCGAAAGGACAATCAGAGTGAAAGTCAATATGAAATAGATTACAATGAATATTCTGTCCACAAGTCTCATTCTATCCCAAAATGCTTAACAAATGAAGAGGGCGATATGCATCACGAATAATCTACTTGAAAAGGGTA
>NZ_DJGL01000082.1:0-7386 GCF_002432735.1 Mesotoga sp. UBA5847
TTGCAACTGAGCTTTTACAAGCAACCAACGAATTCTAAGAACGAAGAACAGATCCTCGCTCCGGAACGAACAACGGGTTTTCCTCCGCAACGGAGAACTGTCGACAGTGAACCCACAGGCGAGTCTTAATAGACATCTGTCCTATTTCTTCAACTTGCGCTGGTAATATACTATTATGCGGGAGGGTTGTTCATGAAGGTAATTGGACACAGAAAACAAATTACGGAATACTTGTCGAGATTTGATCTGGCAGCGCTTCTAGACAAAGCTGTTATAGATCAGTTTGAGCTGCACAGATTCGAGAGAGGCGAAGACATTTTCACTATAGATGAGCGGCCAGAGTACCTCTACTTTCTTGTGAAAGGAAAGGTCAAGGTTTCGATCCTCTTGAGAAATGGCAACAGGGTATTGCTTAGATTCTGCGTCCCTCTTTCTTTGCTCGGCGACCTGGAAATAGCCAATGACTTCGCTGTCAAGACTTCGGTTTCTGCAGTTTCGGAATCAGAACTCCTGGCTCTGAGGCTTTCTAAGGTAAGAGAGAATCTGATGAGCAATCCTGCCGTCCTGAGATTGATCATTCGCGAACTGTCTTTCAAGCTTTATCATAATGCCGTCGTGAAGACATTGACTTCATCGGCCCCGCTAAAGACGAGAATCGCAACTTATCTCCTGCTAATGACCTCAGATGAAAGGAATGAAAGAATGCTGGATGAACTGGAAACTGAAAGTCAAGCTGAGATCGCCGAGCTTCTGGGAGCTAGCTACCGCCATGTAAACAGGGTTTTGAACGAACTGGGCCGAGAGGGAATATTGAGAGTCAGTAGATCACAGATAAAGATAATCGACTTCGAAAAACTCAAGAATCTTGCCTCGGATCTATACGGGTGAATGAAAAATGATTAAGGGTATTCTCTTTTCCGTGACTGCAGGCATAGTTATCGCCATGCAGAGCGTTTTTAGTGCGAGACTTAGCGAAAAAGTCGGCTTTTTTGGCTCTAATTTCTTCATACATGGTACTGGTTTTCTCCTTGCTTCATTTCTTCTACTGCTTTTCGGAAGAGGCGAGCTTAGCATCGAATCGATCAAAGGACTGAATCCAATCTATGCAACTTCGGGGTTCATAGGCGTTCTAATTATCTTTAGCATTGCACAAGGCGTATCTGCTCTTGGCGCCAGCAGAGGGATCGTGATAATTGTTATCACACAGATAATTTTCGCATTGATAATAAATGTCTTGGGTTTGTTCGGTGAAACACCTCTTCATCTAACTCCAGCGAAAATCACAGGTCTGCTCTTAATGCTTTTCGGCGTCCTGATCTATCAGCTATCAAAGTGAAACAGACGAAATGCAGAGTTTTTCAGAGCATCAGAAACCGTATCCCTCGTGCTCCAGTATGACTGCGTAGTGTTGTTTGAAGACTCCGTGGTCTGTCATACCAAGATGGCCTTTATACTTCTTGTTTGCTGAGAGCTGTGCGTGGCTATTGTCGGTCTTTTTCGTGACTCCATTTCACACCGTGCTACAGTCAGTGAACTTTGTGCCATAGGGAGATGTGTTTGTCATTGCTCTTAAGGACTGGAGAACTAATATGTAAAATGAAGGCTCCATAAGAGATACGGCTGGTCTTGGTCGCAACTGCAGAACGAATTGTAGTCCTCAAATTTGGATTTTATATTGCATGAATAACTGGGAGGAACCCCGTGGTTGATCTACGACAATCATAATTCACTGATCCCGGGAAGCAAGAAAGTTCGGAGAGATCAGTTCTGGTTCTCAGACAAGAACTAATTTGGTGAAATCCAGCTCTGTCGGCTGACGGATCTCGAAAACGAATAATGGATTTGAATCTCAGAAAGCCATACCTGCTAGGGCAACTCGAGCATATCCCATGCATGAGGTTCTGAACAGCTCCGAAGGAAACAAGGATCATCACGGTGGACGAAGATAACGTTCCTATAGTTGCGGAAAAACAAGACAGAGGTCGACTTCAGTCGAAAGTGCCAAGAAGGGGCATCAGCATCGTATTGACACACCAATCCCGATAACGCTCGCTCGTGAACCGCTGTATACAGTCTTGCTGAATAGCTTAGATGGCTAGAAAAATGAAGCAGTCTTCGCCGAAATCCAGAATACCATAAGAAGTGAAAGAATCTTCATGGACATTAGGAGCTGTCTCCTGGATCGAGTTCAGAAACAGTAGTACTCTTTTAATAAACCAGGAGATTCTGGTCATCTCGTAGAAAACTACTCCCGAAAGGGAAACAGTGACTTCCATAGCATTCTTCATCAACTAAGCTCACATGATTTCAGAGGGTTAATCGGGATTCTGCGATCTTGCGCTTACGAAAAAAACGAAGCTGTGACGAACAATAGAAGGCTTTCTAAATGCACTATCAATGGACTTGTGTTTAGATCGACAAACATAGATCTGTGCAACTTCTTTAGGTCGCTCTCCTTCTGATGCATTGGAATCTGCCACAAGAAGCGTAAGCTATTTGAGTAAGGTTGAAGGCTAATGTAGTTTGGAAAAGTGAGTCGCTAAAGATCTCTGCGATTCAATTCAAATTGAGTGGGGAGGTTGTCTATGTTTTCAAAGAGAGTGCTGTTGCTCGCCGTGCTGCTGGTTACGTTTGCATTTGCAAATTCCAGTGAGACAGGTCTGATTAATTTGAACAACCTGCAGAAGGAGGCCACAGAAAAGACCGCAGAAATAAACCGCAGTTACTATTCGCTTCTAGATTTCGACGACGAATCCGAGTATGAATTCGCAACCAGGGGGCTGATAGCTGCGCCGGAAATCCTGGAACTGAAAGACAGTACCGGGAAGGTTGTCTGGAGTCAGAAGGCCTACGGGTTTCTCGATGAATCCGAGACGATTCCGGACACCGCAAATCCCAGTCTGTGGAGACACACTGTTCTCAACCACTCATACGGGCTTTTTGAAGTCTGTGATGGCATTTACCAGGTCCGCGGTTATGATGTCACCAATCTCACGTTGATCGAGACTGAGAGCGGCGGCTGGATCATCTTCGATCCCCTGATGAGTCGCGAGTGCTCTGAAGCAGCCATGAGACTCGTCGAAGAACATTTCGGCAAGCGTCCCTTGATGGCTATAGTGATCAGTCACCCTCATGTGGATCACTTCGGAGGAATAAAGGGGGTCATCCAGGAAGATCAGGTTGCGGATAGAAGCCTGTCTATCGAAGAACAGATCTCCTCGGGAAAAGTCCCGATTATCGTTCCCGAAGGCTTCACCGAACACGCCGTGAGCGAGAACCTTTTCGTCGGAACCGCGATGACGAGGCGTGCCGCGTACCAGTACGGTGTTTTACTGGAGAAAAGCGAAAGAGATTCGCTGTCTATGGGTATAGGCCTTGGACAGTCAACCGGTACATTGACTTTCATCTTGCCCACCCACGAAGTGAAAAAGACCGGTGAGAAGATAGTCATCGATGGTGTTGAGATGGTATTCCAGATGACCCCGGGAACGGAAGCACCAGCAGAGATGAACACGTATTTTCCGCAGTTCAAAGCTCTGTGGATGGCCGAAAACTGCACCGGAACACTTCATAACCTTTACACGCTGCGCGGCGCAGAGGTACGCGACGGCAATGCTTGGGCCAAGTATATACTCGAGGCGATCGCCCTGTTCGGTTCGGAGGCTGAATTGACCTTCCAATCCCACAACTGGCCTCACTGGGGGAACGATGTCATCATAAAATACATGGAGGATACGGCAGCCGTGTATAAGTTCATACACGATCAAACGCTGATGTACATAAATCTCGGTTACACTTCCGACGAGATATCCAACATGATACACCTGCCCGAGTATTTAGAAAAAGTCTGGTACACGCGGCAATACTACGGCACGGTCGCGCACAACTCCAAGGCAGTTTACCAGAAGTATATGGGCTGGTATGACGCCAATCCCGTAAATCTGAATCCGCTGACCCCATCTGAAAGAGCCAGGAAGTTCGTCGAGTATCTGGGTGACACCGACAGGGTGCTTGAGATGGCTTACAGAGATTTTCTGGCCGGAGAATACCAGTGGGTTGCCGAGATCACGAACATTCTCGTCTACTCAGATCCTCAGAATACGGCAGCCCGCTATCTGTGCGCAGACGCCCTCGAGCAGCTCGGCTACCAGTCAGAGTCGGGAACGTGGAGAAATGCATACCTTACAGCCGCACTGGAACTTCGCATGGGGAATCTGAAGGACGAGTCAAAGCTCGCAAAGGGAAGTACGGATATTCTCACGAACTTGACCGTTGAGATGCTGCTCGATTATATGGGAATGCTTATCGACGCTAATGAAGCGGAGGATATTGATATAACTTTCAATCTAGTTTTGACCGATTCACACGAGAGATATTTTGTCCACCTGTTTCACGGAGTACTGCTTTACTACAAGGATCAGACTCGCGAGACCGCAGATGCGACACTGACATGCCCGAAAATCGGTCTGTTGACCATTATAAGCATGAACGAAGCGCAGCAAAAACAGCTGATCATAATCGACGGCGACGAAGATATCCTGAAGAAATTGACTCAGGCAATGGTGACAATGGACAGGACTTTCAATATAGTCGAACCATAAAAAACGGCCGCCGGCAAGCTTTCGGTAGATTCAGCTCCGTATTTTATGTGGCTATACTATCTCGTATAGCTGTGCGGACTTTCTTAAGGACTCACGGAAGCCAAATGAGAAAGGTAAAGAAAAGCGTGCTTTCGTCTTAGTTAGGTTGCTGACGATTCATAAGAAGTGACATAGTTTCTTGCACTCAGGCCTGATGGGGGCAGGTGATGTGGTCCTCTTGTTAATTTGAGCCGGATAAGATTGTCGAGCCTGCATCCAGCGGATGGTTTTAGTTCTGTTCTCGAATGAGGGTTCCGATTCGGATCCCTTCATCATTAATAACCGCATACTTTCCTTCGGGAAGCTCTTCAAATCTGACCGTCCGAAAGCCAGATCTCATTTCTTCGCTGATTTGCGTTGTTTTCTGCGTTTCTCTTGCAGTAGACAACTGCTCTTCATCGCCGCCTTTTGCATTCCAATCGAGCTTCTTCTGTATTGTCCATTCGTCTACCAGATACCTCTTGCCGATTCTAGACGCCCTGAGCGTACCTTCATTTATCCACTTTCTTATTGTCCAGGGTGTACAATCAAAGATCTCTGCCACTTCTTTCGTTTCATAGTATTTCCTTCCATTCATTTCAACCATTTCCATTCGCTCCTTCCAATCTATTCTATTATATTCTATCATAATCTAATATAATTACTTCTCATTTGACAGGTATCCATGAAGCAAGGGCAAATACTATCTAGACGGAGATGATTGTTTGAAGAACGTTTATTGATACAGGCAACCATTTTGGGCATCGCTTTTCTTAATTCTTCTCGATCCCGATTGCGCTTCTATTATTTGTCTCAAGAATGACCCGTTACAACCACCGTCTTACTGTCATAGCGAAGTCAAGGAACCGCATGACCACAACATAATAGGTCGCAAGACTACTTAGGGCTTCCTGAAAAACTGCTACCTTCTTCCAGTTAAAGAGGTCGTCATGTTCAAGAGAGTAGTAGTTGACTCACAATATGTGGATTTTGACGTAGAACACCCTCGAAATTGCTCCGATTTCTCCCCAGAATAGCCATCGGAAAAATGAAAGAAATAAGCCCCTCAACCAGCGGGCAAGGTTCATTGCAATCATCGCAAAAGCGATCATGGTTTCGCTTGTTTCTTTCAGCTTTCCCCGGATAAGCCCCAGTCCATATTTCCGCTTTCCTTCTCCAATCTTGCCTTCAACTGCGTTCCTCACTCTTGCATCTTGTATCATGATCTTTCTCTCTTCTTTCTGTATCTGTGNNGTTCTTCCTTCCCAGTCTCGGACCAGTAATCCTTATCCCTCTTTCCTGGCAATAACGTATGTTCTCACGGTTACGATACAGTTTGTCCACCAGCACCACTTCAGGATAGTAACCATAAGTCTGGCGGTATCGTTCTACGCTTTCTTTCATGGTTGCTCCTTCATTGAAGTTCTCCCAGCTCAGCTTTTCAATTTGAGCAAGTCCGTTGACTACACTGATTGCTATCTTGGCTCCGAACTCCGTGGGGCTTTTCTTCTTCCCTCGCTTGATAGGGCGTATATGTGGTTGGCTGATGCTGACTATTCGATGATCGATTCTGCGAATCTTTGTCTGGTACATCGTGCTTTGCTGATTGTAAAGTGTTCGGATCGTTTCCAGTTCTTTTCGTTGTTTCTGGTTCAATGTGTCTTGCGATTGTTGTCTCAACATCTCTTCGATGATTTTAAGGTCTCTTTTGACATATCTCAGTTGTTTCCCTATGGCTTTTCGCATCTGTAAAGCTCGAAACTTCGGCTTTTTCGCCACAACCAGGTATTGCATGCGGGCTTTGTTTCTGTATGTTCGTGGCTTCTTTGGCTTGTCTTCTCGTTGATCTGCCTTGTAGAGGGTGTCGATGATTCTTTCAAGTTTTTCTCTCCCCTCATTCAACAGCCTCAGATCGGTGGGATATTGTATGTCACTGGGAGCACAGGTAGCATCCAGTAACAACGTCCCTTTGTTGGGACTGGATGAAGGCGGTTCTTCTTTTGTTGGTCTTTCAGCTCTTTGGATGTATTGTATGATCATGTCGTTGATGTCTTTCGCATTCTCAAAGCCAAAGCGCCTTCTGAAATGCACCATCATGGATGCGTCAAACAATGGAACCACCTGGTATTCTTTCATTCCCAGAAAATACTGCAAATACGGGTTCTCCGCAACCTGTGCTGCTGTCTCTTCATCGGTGTAGTTCTTCATCGCCTGTATTACCAGTGCACCAAATGCGATCCTTGCACTCTTTGCAGGTGCTCCCATTCCAGAGTCTGCAAACAATTTAGCATATCTGTCTTCAATCTCTTTCCACGGTATGATCTCACTCAGTCGAACCCATTGATTCTCTTTTGACAGTACTCTTGTCAGTGATCCTCCGAATCCAACCATTTCCATCTGGTTCTCTTTATGTCTCCTCAGAAACATCTTCGTCATCACCTCGGTGCAAGCTTTTTGAGTCTATACCTTGTTTCCCCTTGCACCATTATACCACATTATTCGCCTGTACTTCACTATTCATGCGCTTTGTGTGCTTTTTCAGGAAGCCCTAGATAGAAAGAGTCGTGTGGCGTGGAATCTATCTTTGATGAGAGGCGAAAGATGAGAATACTCGCTTTGCTTATGTACGCAACAGCGGTTGTTTGCACAACTCTCGCTTTTTCGGGAAGTTTTGAGACGGCAAGAACCGAAGAAATCAACGGTGTTATCAGAGTATCTGATGGATTAGTCATGATCGGTCTTTCGAGAAATACGATGAGCCATATAT
>NZ_DJGL01000090.1:0-23790 GCF_002432735.1 Mesotoga sp. UBA5847
CCCCTGGGCTACTCACCAGTTGTGAGTTGTGAGCAAAGGCCGGGGTCAGAGGTTTGAGAATAGATGTAGGAAGATCGAGATCGTTCAGAGAATCTAACAATGCGTCATGCTGAACTTGTTTCAGCATCTCTTAAGAACCGTCCTTCGTTGCACGTCCCGGATCATGGACCAGTCCTTGGATAACATCAAGCGAGAAAGAGCATTATCGAGAGTTCGCTCAATCACGAGAAGAGCGAGATTCTGAGCAGGATCATCTCAGAATGACGCGATGCAAGAGAAGGCTATCCTCCCATGTCACTCGTACACACTCCTTACTTCATAACCCGTAAGCCTGCCCTAAAATGCTCTTGTTTGGGGCTCCTGTTTGGGGGCTCTTTTTTTGGACTACTATTCAGGGTCATCCCGTGATGCATGTGCACGGGATCTCTTTCTTCATCTTCAATGGCAAAAGTGGGGATTAACCGATTCTTGGATTCTGTACTATTATTCACGGAGATCCTTACCAAGAGCTTGTCAGGATGACCTAGAGTGCGAGTATCTGCTTCTTCGTTCTTGGTTAGGGCAATGAAGCAAGAGCATCAGGATTCCGACCAGCTTTGTCGGAATGACGGAATGCGATGTTTTTGTTCAACCCCTGGCTTATAACTTAGAACTCACAACTTACAACTGATCTTTCAGCGTACAGCGGCTCTTGAGAAGCCAGTCACCTTTGGTGGCCAGTTCCGCTTCGCGGGCAAAACAAAAACAATCGAGAAAGAGAGCATAGAGAGGTTCGCTACGCTCACGAGAGAAGAGAGAGAGGGAAGTCAGTCTGCTGACGTAGGCTTCTTCTAAGTTTTGCAACTTGGAACTGACAACTTGCAACTGATCTTTCAGCGTATAGCGGATCTTCAAAAGCCAGTCACTGCAAGCTGTGGCGAGAAAAACTACAAGAATGCCAAACCGATTTGGCAAAGCCAGTTCTACTTCGCGGGCAAAGGAGCCGTTGCGTTCACGTGAAGATCGAGATTCTGACCTGAAGCTTTATCAGAATGACGGGATTTGACTTTTTCTTTACTTTAGGGCTTGCAACTTGCATCTTGGCACTTGCAACTGGTCTAGCTCTTGTCGGAGAACGGTGAACCGAGAACGGATAACCGGTTCTTATTCAGCTTGCAACTTGAAACTGACAACTTGCAACTGCTCCATCTCGAGGACGGCGGACCGTTGACGGGCAACGGTGTTTTTCATCAGCGACCAGCGGCTCTTGAGAAGCCAGTCACCTTTGGTGGCCAGTGTTTGCTTCGCAAAGGCCAGTCTCGCCTTAGGTGTGACTGGCCAGGCGAAGCCTGACTGGATTGCGTCAGCAGACTGGCGTGTTCTTGCCTTCGAATGCCTTGACTGAGTTGGGCTAACAAAGTAGAATGAATTCAGCAACGCTATATGCCGTTTTTGGAGGCGATTCTGATGTTGGTTTTAGCTCATAGGGGTATGGGGAAGGGCAGATACGAGAATACGCTGAAGTCTTTTGAGGAGGGTCTGTCCTTTGGCGCACATGGCATTGAGCTCGACGTAAGGCTTACGAAGGACGGCGCAGTGATCTTGAATCACGATCCCGATCTCAAGAGAACTATGGGATTGGATGTCAAGCTATCTGAAACGACACTGGACGAACTGGACAAGATGGACCTGATTGGATTTGATTCTCTAACTACTCTCGAAACGGTTTACAAAGAGCTCCCCGAAGAGACATTTATTGATGTCGAAATCAAGGCCGTTGAAGCCGTCCCTCAAGTAATAAAGATTATCAAGAGGTTTGATGCGGTTGAGAGAACAATGTTCTCCTCTTTTCATCATGATTGTTTGCTTGCATTCACCGAGGAGTTCTTCGGCAATCCAATGATTGCACCTATAATAGATAAAGAGATCCGCCAAGTCGGCGGCGAAGAGTATCTGGCGGGCGTCATAAAGAAGTACAAGCCCTACTCAGTAAATCTCAATAAAGATCTCTTCGAATATTTGGGACTGGAAAAGGGCCTCTCCATGTTGCGGAAGGTACGTGAAGGCGGAACCAAAATTTCACTCTGGACGCTGAACGATCAGAATTTGCTCCTCAAGGTCAGGGAAGTCTGCGACTTTTTGATCACTGACTGTTCTGATAAGATGAGGGAGGTAGTATGAAGAAAAATATACGCAAAAGCCTTATTGTCACCTTTCTAATCTTAACTTCACTGACGATGCTTCTTGTATCCTCTTGCGGAGAGAAGACAGTCCAGCCCGAAGAGCAAATATCGCTTTCTCGGGAAGAGATTCTTGCTCTTTCGGGAATTGAGGAGAGTGAGATCGATTTCAGAAAGGTCAAGCTAGACGTTTCAGGAAAACCTCAGCTTACTATTGCCGTTTACGACGGGGAAGGGAGAGAGATCTTCTCAAAGGACTTCCCTCAAAGTGAAGTTAAGGGAGGCTACGTTACGGTTGCAGTGATCAAATCAGAGGTACTCGATGCCTTGCGATTTCTATATGGCGTGACCGACTCGAAGGGAAGTTTCTTCCCAATAGTTCAGGACTTGCCGTACTTCCAGTATCAGAACGTTGTTGTCAACAACGCCGATGTTCCAAGAATATCTTCAAAAGGAGAGTTTAGATTGTCTAGCGTAACCTTCGGTCAGGAAAGGCAGGAGGTTTTTCTAAGAGTGAAGTAGACTCGATACTTCGGAAGGGGATTGACTTGAAAAGGCTTTTCGTGGTGGTGATTCTTATGGCTTCTTTAATGGCATTCGGAGCAAGCTTGCCCAAAGAAAGGATTCGAAGTGCCCTAAGTATTCTTCAAGAGCTTTCGGAAACGGAAGACAGTGGATCTTTTGCTGAGTTGATGAGTAAGTCTAGCGGAATAGTGATTTACCCTGAGATGGTGAAAGCCGCGCTTGGATTCGGCGGGCAGTTCGGAGAGGGTTTTCTGCTCAAGAGAGGAGAAGATGGCCGCTGGTATGGACCGTTGTTTCTCAAGCTGTACGGTATAAGCTACGGATTTCAGGCCGGCGTTCAAAAGAGCGGTCTGGTGCTTGTCATTATGAACGAGAAGGGCATTGAAGGTTTTCTAAGCAATAACGTTACCCTTGGCGGAAGCGCCTCGATTTCGGCCGGGCCTACGGGCAAGACCCTCTCTGCAGATACTGATTACAAACTAGAAGCTGCCATTTACTCTTATTCAGTTAGTAACGGCATCTTCGCCGGTGTATCACTGGGCGGTTCGATTGTACGCCAGGACACCGAAACAAACAGGGATTACTATGGGCTATCGCTTACTCCCACCGAGATTATTGAGAGGGAAGCAAGCGGAGTGGGAATCGAAGAGCTTGTTGGATTTCTCAATTCATTGATTGGCCCCAAAGAATAGCCTTGCGCTTTAGCAATAAGAAACTGCAATATTCCGAAAAGCAAATCGGGTCTCAACTTCGATGCTCAGGTTTGAGAGCTTCTGTTTTTTCGATATCCAGCCTTCACGTACTATAATGGCACCAAGGTAGTTCTTCCTTAGTGAGATAGGGTAGGTGAGGTTTTGAGACTTCTCTTGGTTCTGTTCATTGCTCTTGTAGCGGTTGGTCTCGCTGTGAATATCGAAACGATTGAGAGCCTCAAGGGCAGCTGCCATAGTGCGGATTCTAAGGGCTTTGAGATGGAAGGCGGCAGCTCCGCAACCGTTACTGCAATTCCCTATGAAGCCGTCTCGGAACTGGGCATCCCGATCGATGATCTAGTGGGGCTCTTGTTTTTTGAGCTGCCGGAGAACTCTTCGGAAGTATCGTTTCTAAATGTTACTGTGACAGGGAAATGCAAACGTGGCGAACCTGTGAACGGGATTTGGGCAGATCTTTATGTAATTGGGGAAGGGTTTCTTGTTCAAACTGCAAGGTATGATCCATTTATTCTGATAGATTCAAATAGACTAGTAGTTGCTCTTTCGAGTTATCTCGATACGTCAGTTTACTATTCGGTTGTTCTGAACGGAAGTAGAGCAACCTTCAAATGGGAGTTCAACGTTGACTAATGATGTAGTTAGACGATCGCATTCAGAGAATAGAGCGGAGAAAGTAAATGAGAAAGCTTAGCAGAAAGATCTCACTACAGTTCCTGCTCTTCGTTCTTGCGGTGCTAACTTTGCTTGTAACGTTGCTGGCGATCACTTTCATCCAAACAGCAACCGATGAGTACAAGAGCTATCTAACCGAAAAGAAACAGTCTGTCTTTCAGTGGTTCATAGATCTGCGCAGAGATCTGAAACTCTTTGTCGATCGTTACGCTCTCGAGCATGTCCTAGAAAGTGGGTATGACATTCTCGTTCAACTCGGTGATGAGAGAGAGATAATTCTTAACAGGTCGGCTCTTTCCGACGAAGAGATTGATAAGATCGAAAGGTCGGGAAACGGATTTAAGATGCTTGAAAGGCAGCTCGTGTACTTCTCTACAGTAGTCAGCAATGAAGTTCCGTACCTTGCAGGGATTATCTTCGACAACAACGATATCGAGAGTCTTTCGTCGTTTATCGGACAGGATGGGATTGCCTTCCTGCTAATCGGCGATTACTTTGTTATTCCGAGAGAGTTCTCGGACTCAGGATTATATGTGAGGACTGTTCTGGATGAGGAGAAGTGGTCGGAAGAGACACCTTTCACTGTCAGAGAACCCAGACCGACTTTCTCTTTCTTCTCGTCTGGTTCTCTGTTCATTGTGGACAAGGTCTCAATTGGGGGCGCAGATATCTATGTGCTGCAATCACAGGGCCTCCTCGTCAAGCTAAGAAACAGACTGCTTCCGATTATCAGCATCGTTGTCCTGGGTGTCTTCGGTTTTTCCTTCGTACTTTCATTCTCGCTAAACGCTCATATATCCAAAGCCCTTTCGGAATTGCTGAAGGGATTTGAGTCGATAAAGAAGGGGTCGTTTTCCAGAGTCAAAATCAATTCGAATGACGAGCTTGGCGAGATAGCCTCTGAACTCAACAACACCATGGTCTTCATAGAGAGGACACTGGACAGATTGAAGAATTCCAACGAGCTCCTGAGAAAAGTATCTAAAGAGGCCCAGCAGGCAAGTAAGATGAAATCGGAGTTTTTGGCGAACATGTCACACGAGATGCGGACTCCAATGAACGCTATCCTTGGGTTCGCCGAGCTTCTTATGAACGACGAGACGAACCTCGAAAAGATGAAATACCTTAAGACTATCTATAGAAGCGGTGAACACCTTCTAAGCCTTATCAACGATGTGCTTGATCTCTCCAAAATTGAAGCGGCCCGTTTCGACCTCATGATCTCCCCTTACAGCCCATCGAAACTTGTCAATGAGCTTACTGAAACTTACCTGCCGATGGCCTATTCTAAGGGTCTGCATTTTGCAAACAGCGTAACGGAAAGAGTCCCGGAGTATGTAGATGGTGACGAGTTCAGGATGAGGCAAATCCTGACCAATCTGATTTCCAACGGACTGAAGTTTACCGAGAAGGGATACGTCTCGATACTGCTTGATTATGATGGAAAGTATCTCATATATACCGTTCAGGATACAGGCTTCGGGGTCTCCAGGGACGAGCTGGAAGAGATATTTGAGCCATTCATTCAGGCAGACGGAACCATGTCCAGAAAGTTTGGTGGAACGGGTCTAGGTCTTGCAATAACCAAGAAGATAGTTGAGCTCATGGGGGGAACGATCAGATTCGAGAGTAAGGTTGGGGAAGGATCTAAAGTGACCGTCAGAATACCTTCGCAGGTTTCTAAAGAAGCTCCAAAACAAAAGGAGAGAGCCGAAATCCCTATGGCCGGAAAGGTCATTCTCGCATCTGACGATGACGATTTCTTGATTATTGTCGGCTCCATGCTAACGAGAAACGGCATTCATTATCAACCCGTCAAGAACCTTACAAATCTCTCCAGAGCGGTTAAGGATCTCGGCGCATCACTTGCGATCGTAGACACTCCAAAAAAAGCTAGCGAGGCCCTTACTGCCCTTGATGGTATCTACGACGCTTCAATTATCGCAATCACGGATGCTGCCAAAGACGAAGTCCAGTTCGGCGACAGAGTAGATGAAGTTATCCAGAAGCCGGTAAGAGAAGAGGAGCTGATGAAAAGTATAGGCAACTACTTCGAACTCGCTCCGAAAGCAGGCAGTGAGAAGTACAGGATTCTGCTGACCGAAGACAACGAGGCCAACCAGTTGTTGATAAAGGAAGTGCTGGAGAAAGCAGGATATTCGGTCGATCTGGCAAGCAATGGCAAAAATGCTGTTGAGATGATACGGAACAACAAGTACAATCTCGTTCTGATGGATATGCAGATGCCGATCATGGATGGATACGAAGCCACAAAGGTATTGAGAGAAGAGGGCTACAAGATTCCTATAGTAGCTCTGACTGCCCATACCATGCAGGGAGATGAGGAGAAAACCATAGAAGCCGGTTGTGACGGCTTCCTGGGTAAGCCCGTGAGTCAGTCTGATCTTCTCGAGGTAGTTCGCTATCATCTTGGCATCTATGGCAAGACCGGCAAAAAGAGAGATGGAGAACAGGCAAGATCTTACAAGGCCAAGCATACGCAAGACAGCATCTCTCTCTTCGCTAAGGATATGGGCTTGTCGTTCGAAGAGGCCTCGGCGATGTTCGAAGAATATGGGGAACACATCCACAAAACCATTGACGAGATTCAGAACGCTTTGGAAAGAAGAAACTTCGACTCCATCTCCAGAGACGGACACAGCCTCAAGGGCTCCGGAAGAATGTACGGCGTTGAAGAGCTGTCTGAAGTTGGATTCAAGCTTGAAACAGCAGGAAAGAGCGGAGACGACAAAACGATTGCAGACTGTATATTGGAGCTTAAGAAACTCTATAGAAAACTCTGGGCGTAGTGCTGGCCGAAGTAACCTGAGGACGTATCACTTTGTTTTTCTCGAAAGCTTCTCTGTCAACTTTGATTCAAGTCTGCTAGAGCTAAGAATCGCCGGTATTATTACAAGTGTGGACATAGAACTGATCGCCATATTAAAAATCGTTAGCAAACCAAATACCGAAAGGTTAGAAATCTCGAAAAAGCGAGAACTGCAATCCCGAAATCAGAGTCGCCGCATTCACCGGCAACGCATGGCCCCCGGTTCTTGAAGCTTTGCTAGAAACCTCCTGAAGACGCAGCCCCATCTTGAGATCTGATATTACTCTTTCGATGAAGTGGATCGCATAATCTATTCAGACTCCCACTGAAATGCTAGCCACGAGAACAGTTGCCGCATCAAGCGAGCCCCCTAGAATACCCATGGTCCCCAGACTGAACGTAACGGCAAAGAAAAGGGTAGCATGGCCATTGATCCCACCAGGAGAGAAGAAAACATGAGCGATACAAGCGACCATACGACCAGAACCGAGAATGCGAGACTGATCGCCTGGCTTCTGGAGAAACTCTCCATGTGAAGCTGAATAATACGGGGGTGTGCACTTAAGGGTGACGGTGAATTCCGCTGGAAGTATTTCCCTAAGGCCGTTCTCAACGCGGACAAGAGTTCGGGAGATGTCTCTTGCGTTGGTATTTCTTATGTAGGTGTGAATTGCTGCTCTTGACGAGTCTTGACTAACGGAGCCCTGATAACGGTCCCCGCAATCATACCTCTAAGAAGGTTCGGTTGCACTTGAGTCGGCAGGCCAGAATAGAAGCTCTCAATCAGATTTGCAAAAGTTGAGGTCTTCGAGAGAATATTAAAGCCCTCCAGGGAACTTTCCAGATCATTCAGAGTATCTATGAAGGCCGGTGTCAGTACACCGCCCGGCTGGTTTGAATCAACGACTTTCAGGAGGAAGGAGCAGCCACCATACCTTTCCTCAAAGGCCTCTACTTCCTTTGAGACTTCGTTCCCCTTCCTGAAATATTCCGAAAGATTCGACTTGAACTGCAAGTTAGCAATTCCAAACGCGCACAACTACCGCCAGAATTGACAGATATGTCACCGGTTTTCTGTGTCTGGATACTGAAAGAGAGAGTCTGTGGAGCAACCTTTCTATGAGCGGCTCCTTGAGTCCTCTTTAGGTGGCAATCACAAACCTAGTAGTTGGCAAGACTTTAATAAGCGCAAGGACGGCTAAGAGTGAGAATATCATAGCGTAGAGAATCCCGAATACGCTGAAATAACCGAATTCATGCATTAGAATCACGCTTGAGAAGGCGAGAGAACCAACCCCCCCGCTGTGGTTAGCGAGGTCATCACAACCGGCAGAATCATTGATTTCATCGTCTGCATTATCGCCTCCCTCTTTACCGAGCCCCTCAAGATCTCCACTCTGTACCAGCTGAATATGTGAATACTGTCGGGGCAGCCCATGGCTATCAAAAGAATTGGAAGAACTGCACTCACAATAGTGAGTGGAGTATCCGTCACTGCCATTAGTCCGAGAGTCACCGTCACACTTGAGAGCACTGTGATTGCCGGTGTTAGAACACCGCAACACTCCTGAAAGTGAGAAAAGTCACGAGAAAGGCAATGACTATGGCTATCGGAAACAGCAGGAGAACATCTGCAATGACAGTGTTGTCAACTGAATAACCCAGAAATAGTTCGCCCGTCAATCTAAATCTGTCCGCGCCACACTGTGAATCGAGTGTCTTCTGAATTCCCTGAATAGCCGTTTTTCCCCTGCTGCCCAGTCCGCCTAGTACATACAGTTTCACGAGGGCGGCGTCGCCTTTTGAGCTTGCCGCGAAGTAGCTATCAAAACTCTTTTCGAGCAACTTCCTGAAAGCCTTGACTTCCTCGACCGTAAGTGGAACCTGGTCGTAACCGGAACTGTCCTTATGGCCAGACCCTGAAGAGTGATATAGGTTGTATCAAGAGGGCTCAGAGCCCTCGAAACATTTGGAATTTGTCTTATGGTCGAGATTGTCTCGGAGAGTTTCCGCCATGAGGCGGGATCATCCATGTTTCTTAGAAGCGCAAGGTACAGCGGCTCCCAGACAGAGAACTCTCTGGCGGCCAGTTCATTCTCCCTTATGACTCCCTCGGAGTCCGAGGCAAGATTGTCGATATTTGTTTCAAATCTCAATGAAGTAACCCTCAATCCGAAAAGAACTGTGATAGAAAGAAACGCAAGAATTGCCAACTATGGAAAGGTTATGCTGAAAGGCATCAGTCTTTCCGATGCTTTCAAAAAGATTCGGGTTATGAATGGCTGCTTCCCGGCCTCTAGTCTTTTCAGCTTCTCCAGCCCCCCAAAGAGGCGGTCGATTATTGATATGATACCATTGAGAATGTAGGTTGAAACATTTCGTCCTTGATAGTGATCGGCTTTCAACGTGTTGGAAATAAAAGCGACCTTCCAGGGTTCGCGGAGCTTTGGATCAACGTTTATTCTAGAGCAGTTAATATGGAGGGAGATGCAGGTTGGATATTGCCGGAAGAATCAGAGGTGGTCTTCTTCACCTCCCTGAGTTCAGTTGCAAACTCCTCTTTTGATGCATCGTTTTTGCTTTGAGTAGCTTCAGTCATGTTATATTGATTAGTCGGATAGTTAGCCCGGGATAGAGGAAAGTGAAGGGGATCATGGACCCGGCCCGAAGTTTTGGGCTTCCACAGAGGTTTTTCCTATAAGGGAGGAGAGATATATGAGCACAGTCTATTTCACGGATATCGATACTACTCCGCAGATGGGGCTCCTGAAAAAGGTTGAGGCTCTTCTAAAGAGAGCGAAACTTGAAGAAGTGGTGGAAAAGAACAGGCTGGTTGCCGTTAAGCTCCACTTTGGAGAGTACGGAAATCTCGCATACATCCGTCCAAACTTTCTGAAGGTTATAACGGATCGGATCAAGGAACTGGGAGCCGTGCCTTTTTTGACAGATGCCAACACCCTTTATAAGGGCAGCAGATCCAATGCTGTAGACCATATGAAAACCGCTTCACTGAACGGCTTCACGATGGAATCTGTGGGTGCTCCAGTTGTAATTGCAGATGGCTTGAGAGGTTCAGACGAGATTGAAGTGGAGATTGACGGCGAGTACATAAAGAAGGCGAAAATAGCATCGGCAATCGCTCTGGCTGACTCCCTGGTAGTCGCAAGTCATTTCAAAGGACATGAACAGACGGGATTTGGGGGAGCTCTTAAGAATATCGGAATGGGAGCAGCCTCAAGAGCGGGAAAGATGGAACAGCACTCCGAATCTAAGCCCGTTGTTAGAGAGTCAAGATGTGTGGCCTGCAGAATGTGCGAAAGGAACTGCCCAACAGGAGCAATCACCGTTGAGAGAGTCGCAAGAATTGACTATGAGCTCTGCATTGGCTGCGGTCAATGCATCGCTATGTGCAACTATGGCGCGATGACGGCCGGACCTGGAGGAACCCCCGAATCGCTGAGCAAGAAGATCGCCGAATACGCTCTCGCCGCTACGAAGGGTAAGAAGGCCCTTTACATCTCCTTCATCAACAATGTATCACCCGATTGCGATTGCTGGCACATAAACAGGCCCCCGGTGGTTGATGATATTGGAATAGTCGCCAGTAGAGATCCCGTTGCACTGGACAAGGCATGCATAGATCTTGTAGTAGCAAAGCTGGGATACGATCCTTTCGAAAGGGCCCACCCCGGTATCACATGGAGTTATCAACTTGAACACGCTGAGAAGATCGGCCTTGGCAAGACAGAATACAAACTCGAGAAAGTAGCCTGTTTCGGTGGGTAATAGTTCCGTGTTTGATCAGAGACCCGGCTCTTGGATCAGAGTGGCTCCTCTACAAGTTCTCGAATAATCGTGCTCAGTGTTTCAAAGCTGAATTTCCGGCTTCCTAGCTCGAAATTGCTTTCTGTTACTTCCCTGTATCTCTCCGGATCGAAGAGAAGTCCGAGCGTATCCTCGCTCGCTCTCTTTAGATTGAGTTCTGGAACTTCAACCAGTCCTTCTATATAGCTGTACTGATCGCCTAGATCCACAAAGGAGATTCCACTGTCCTGAATATCGCTCTTGAAGACACTGTATCTAAAGAGGGCAATCGGTTTTCTGGCGAAAAGGGCTTCTAAAAGCTGATTACCCCAGCCTTCATAAACGGTTGGATATACCACGATATCTGCGATACTATACGATTCGAAGAATGACTGCTGAATCGATGATGTCAGAGAAGAGATATCGATTACTTCAACACCCAACCTTGAAGCGAGACTATCCAGCTTATTTCTGTAATTCAAAGACTGTTTCTCCGTCAACCCGGTCAAGACAAGAACCGTCCTTCCGGTGAAAACCTTATTGCTGTACAACTTCTTTCCGACAAAACCCTCTGCAATCTTTCTAAACTCGGCCGTGAGCCTTATTGCTGTCTCAACCGCCTTTCTCTCTGTTATCCTTGTCGCCTGTAGAAATACGATGTCTCCATCGTCTATCCCGGCTGCGCTTCTAAATTTCCGATTGTTCTCTTCCGACACCCAGCTCATACAGCGAAAGTCCATAACATTCGGCACGACCGTGGCCCGAATGCCTCTCCTTGCCAATAGGTCTGAAGCGGAGATCGAGTTTATTGCCAAGTTCCTCACGTTCTCAAGATCCGGCGGGAAGTTGTTATTCAGTAATTCCATGACACTTCCGTATGGGCTTCTGTAGTAAGGGCGGTCCCACCAGAAATCGTGATTGTGGGAGATGAAGGACTTTCCGCTCTCCTCAGCAAAGTCGTGCAAAGCCAACCCCGAAGGTATTGACCACCCGAGAGACCAGATATTGTTTGGAATCACAAGATCGTATCCAGAGAGAGCGTATCTGAAACTGCCGAGAATCTGAGAGGTCCGTATTGAAAGCTCCTCACGAATCTCCCTTTCGGTAGCCGGTTCATGGCCGTAGAGCTTCAAATTCAGCTTCTCATTTGCCTCGTCGTTGTACTCGATCTCGGGAATAATTACATCTACTCCCGGGGCAGCATTCCCGGCGACAATATCCACCTCATGTCCCATTCCGGTAAGTACTTTCTTCCACTTCTCCATTTCCAGAGAGACGCCGTCCATCAAACCAGCCCTATAATGAATCAATCCTATTCTGATAGAAACACCCCATTTCTAAAAGCATATTTCGATACCAATATCCTACATTCCCACTCCAATGTCAATAGAATGGTAGCAAGCACGTATCGTTTTGTAACCGGTGACAAAGATGCTAGAATCCATTGAGTTTTTCCAGCTGAAACTGGTCAAAGTTTCTTGCAGGCATAGGAATAGAGGTGATGTTTTGAAGAGTGGTGTGGTGCTCTCCGGATGCGGAGCAGAAGACGGAACGGCAATCGATGAAGCGATACTGACCTTTCTTGCTCTGGAAAGAGCGGGAGCAGAGATCATCTGTGTTTCCCTTGACAAGGATCAATACGAGGTATTCAATCATCACACGAGGAAGTCGGCAGAACTTGATCAGAAGAGGAATCAGCTCATAGAATCGGCCAGAATTCTGAACCGCCCGGCGAAAAATATAGAAACAATCACTGAAGATGAGTTCGACCTGCTTGTCATTCCTGGTGGAAATGGTGTACTCAAGAATCTATCAACCTTCGTGGACGAAGAGGATCAGTTCAGAGTGAACAACGGGCTACAAAAACTTCTTGCCGGCTGTTTCATCAAGAAGAAGCCTATGGGCGCGATCGGAGAAGGGGTCTTTCTGATCGAAAGATCTCTGAAGGGCATTGCCGAAAACCTAGTAATCACGGCTTCCGGAAACACAAGTGAGAGAGTGAATGTAGTTGAAAGGCTTGCGATCGATCACGTTCCTTGTGAAAAGGGAGAAGTCTGCATCGACAGATCTAGCAGAGTCGTCACGGCCTCGCTTTTAGAACATGGAGAGAGTCTTCTGGAGAAGAACTCTACCATCGAGAAACTCGTCGAAAAGCTTTTGGAAATGCTATGAGAGAAATCAGCGGCAGGCAACTTACTCACTCCGTTTTTTTAAAACCTGTAAAGAGAAACTCATTCACTCCGAAGACAACCAAGGCTATCAAGAAAGGAGCGATGTAAAAAACTATCCTGTAGAGAATGAGCGTGGCCATCAGAGCATCTGCCTGATAGGCGGGGGAGAGAATGACAATCGTGAGTGCTTCGAAGACTCCCAAGCCACCCGGTACCTGACTCGAAAGGCCGGCGAACTGTGAAAGGAGGAAGACGCCAAGCACCTCGAAATAACCGGTTCCAGCGGGTAGAAGCATGAATAGCACGCCGGCAGATAGCAGCCAGTCAAAAACCGATATTCCGGTCTGAACTAGAGTGAAAGACCTTCCTGGAAGAGTGAAGCTCCTACCCTTGATTCTGAACGGACGCTGCCTGAGACTCACAAGAAGAAAGTAAAGCACATACAAACCGACACAGACTACTCCGATGACCTTGAGCGATCCGAAGGGCACCGTTACGGCTTTCTGAAGAACCGGGGGCCATACTGTGAATAGTATCCCTGAAAGAGCGAAGAAACCAAGCCAAAAAGTTAGATAGTTGAGGATTATTATTGCGAGAATCTTCCCTCCTGAGATGCCCCACTTCCCATATAACCTGAAGCGGACGCTTGTGCCCGAAAGAAACGTGAAACCGATATTCTTGCTGAAAGTGTATCCAACGAACGAAGCAAGAGCCGTCGAGCTGATCTTCAATTTTGCTCCTGCTCTTCTGGAGGCGATCAGGTCGTAAAAGGTGAGGTTGAGATAAGTAAGAAAGGTCAAAAAGATAGCCAAAACGAACCTTGAAGCGGGAATCTCCCCGACCTTTGCGAAGATGTCGCTTAGTGTGTATCGTCTCAACTCGCTGACTAGAACGAATACCGAAACACTGAATAATGCGATTCCCAGAAAGGGTAAAAGCTTTCTGAAAGAGAGCACAAATCTGTTCAGAGTACTCACTAGAGAATCACTTTTGGGACTCTCACCCTTACGGTTACCAGAGGATTTACCACTTGACTTATCATCAAATCACAGCAGACACTCGTAAGCATGTAAGCCTTCTCTCTGGGAATAGACTTCCAGTCGGAGATGAATTCAATAGCTCTCTTAACTGCTCCATGGCTTGCTTCTTCCAGTGTCTTCGCACTGAAGAGAAGATAGAAGGCCTCCTCGTTTTCGACCGTGGGACTGTCGACGGGCATCTTATCTATATCCACCGTTAGCTTCACATTGGCTCTTATTTCGATTCCGGATCCGCCGACTTCTCCGTCTCCCATCCTTGCGTGGACGTCTCCGAGCGAGAGATTTCCTCCCTTAACGAACACCGGCAGATATACTCTCGACCCTGCTACTATATCCCGGGTATCGAGATTTCCTCCGTGCCTTCCCGGAGTTGTACAGGGAATCGACTTATCTGCAGGTGAATTGCCGATAACGCCTATCATCGGCTTTATCTCAATTCGCTCTCCCATGAACGACGCGTAATTGCCCTGAATCTTCACTATCTCGGTAACACAGCTCTTTGAAACATTTTTGACCGGTCCCCAGGCAGGGCAGGTCTCGACGACTCCCTGATCGTCCAGCTCTATGCTCTCTATACTGACTACTATCGTGTCACCCGGCGTCGCTCCCTTCACTGCGATGGGCCCGGTGGCCGGATTTACATGAGTAAAGTCGAAGTCTCCCCCAACGGTCTGAGACTCTGAAACGATCTTATGGCAGAAGCAATCCTCCGTCTCCACAATTACCGTATCACCCGGGCTCACCTCCAGAACGGGCTTGTGTTCAGGCGACATATCGTACACTACTCTGTCTCTTCCAATTCTGTGTAACACGGGACGCACCTCCATTGACTGATATTGTCTCAATACTACCTCGACGTTGTATTAATCCAAAGAGATATCATATGTTTATTATAATCAGGGAGACCAGCACCATTCCCAAGGAAATCATCTCAAGCTTTTTGAGCTTTTCGCCGAAGATCAACAGACTCCCCAAACTTATCATGACTACGCTGCCGGCACTGTATATGGGGAAAACCACCGAACCCTTTATTTCCTCAAGGGCCATTATGAGGAAGAACGAAGAAAAGAGATTGGGAAGCCCCACAATCAGCCCTACAAAAGCTTCTCTTTTCATTGCCGGTTTTCCAGACTTCTTTAGAAAGATCGCGCTTATTATGAAGGCGCTGGCAAAGACGCTGAAGAGAAAGATGCTTTTGTAACCGCCCACGGTGTAGTTCTGGAAGAGCTTATTCATGAATTCGGCAAGTCCTCCAGTAATAAACAACATAATTAGAGCAGGTTTGAAGTTTCTTCTGGTTGATCCGAATGGGTTGTTTACAAGAATTATTGAGAATATCGCGAGAGATATCCCGACCCACTGGATAGCTTCAGGGTATTCCTTCCACACCAGAAGCGACAAAAGCATTGGGATTAGAATTCCCAGTTTGCCGAAAGCACCGGAAAGACTTGCCCCGCTCTCTTTAACGCTCTTCTGATAGAAGAGGAACGAAAGAAAGAAGAAAAGCCCCGCTACCGGCCCCAGCGATAAGCCCCAGACGGCGCTGCTGGTAAGGCTGAAGACTTCACTCCCCTTTACTATTACTTCGTTCAAAGAACCTCCACCCGGACCTAGAGCAGGCCGTTCTATCACAATCATGACAAGAGCTATAAGAAAGGCACTTAAGTAATTGTAGGTAGTAACCGCAAGTCTGTTGTAGCTCTTTCCCTCGGTCACCTTGAAAACCATAGCTATCGAAGAACTGGATAGAATCGCCAGCAGAAGATAGATCACTTCACCCTCCCTAACCGATATAACTGTCTCTATGATCGAACGGTGTAATATATTCTTAGCAAGCAAATCAATTATGCCACAGTTCTCCATACGGGATGGTGATTAGATAGCCGAAAGATTGATCGAAGTCTTCACGGGATAAGATCCCGAAGAAAATCTCAGAGAAATGCTGGAAGAGAAATCAGTCATCGGATACTGGACAGTCAAGACCTCAGAAAAGTTGTGGCAAACGAAGATACTCGCGCTAGCCGAAAACAGCGAGAAGATTCTCTACTCACTTGATCGGCGTTTTGGCCAGGGCGATACTCCTTTTCTTCGTCAACATTGTCTGCATAAACCTCGCCTCGATAATCACATTTAGGCTTCAAGGGATAGGACCGCGCTCATGGTGGGAGGCGAACAAGGCAGGTAAAGCCGTCAAGGTGACGATAATTGGCTGGCTGGTCGTTCTTGGATTACTTGCGCTGTCCTTATTCCTGAGCAAGGCACTGTAAGAGGGTAACATATGTTACCGCTCAGAAGCCAAATTTCGGCTAAGATAATACTAGATCAAAAGCGAGGTGATGGAGATGCGGAAAAGCTCAATAGAAAAAGGGAAAGTCGTGCTTGACAAGTCAGGTCTCAAGGGTCGGATTATCTACGACAAAGAGACTGCACAGGCAGTCATTATAGATATTAAAAGGGGAAACGAGTTAGCCGAGCACAAGACTCCGGTAGATGTATTCATTCTAGTTCTAGCCGGAAAGGGAATAATCACTGTCGGCGAAGAGAAGTACGAGGTAACGAAAGACGACATCATAGACAGTCCGAAAATGATCCCGCACGGAATAATCAATACCGGAGAGGAGCCGATGCGCGTTCTGGTAGTGAAGGCGCCGCATCCATAGACATTAATGCCGGGTCTGACTTTTTCGACCCGGCATTTGATTTGTAAAGCCTTCAGTTCATCGCGGAACAGAATTTTCCAGCTATATCGTCGGAGTTCTGATTATAGGTCTGCTTCCTCTGTTTATGCCGTTCTTCTCATAGATCATTATCTCAAAGGGAATCCTGAAACTGAGTAGACCCAACGCATCCTTCATGCTCCCAAGGCTTCTGTCCCTCGAAAAGTTGATCAGCGTTATACCCTCTTCCCAGGCGCATCTGTGAATCTTTCTTACGGTCCTTCTGGCGCTTCGGATATCGCCCCAGTCAAAGAGAAGAACGTCCCAGGACCTCAATCGCTCATTCATCCTCGGAATCCTTACCAGCGGCGAAAGAGTTCTCTGAGCCAGAAGCTGGAATGCCCTCAATCCCTTTGAAAGTCGCGTAATTCCGAAATCCTGCTCGCCGCTCGTGTCGAGAACCAGGGCGGACGCCCCTTCCGTCTTGAACAACCTCAATCTTTTCTCTGCAACCATAGACTCAAAGGCCTTCGTACCCTGAAGGAGGAAGTCACGATCCTTCTCGAGAGGTCTGTACAGGTCCAATATTGTTTCGAGGTCTACCTCCCTTTCCACAAAAACCGACTTCTCCCGGGAGGTCTTCCTCACCGGACAGGCGAAGAAGTCCAGTGTAGCCGTAGTCGAGAAACCCATGTGTTCCAAGATCTTCTTCGAGGCAACGTTGTCGGCCTTGACCGACGCATATCCGAAATCGAAATCCGTGGGGCCAAGGAGATTCTGCAGTTCCTGGATGATCGATCTAAGCCAGCGGGCGACCTTGAGCCTGTATTTCGGATTGGTGCGCAGTCCGAAGAGATATATTGCTTTCTTGATTTCCCCATTGACTATCAATCTGTCGATTCCAACACCGATGCATCCGATAATGTCGTATGCGTCTTCGGCAATCATAATAAAGCCCTCTTCAAAGTACTTCAGTCTTTCAAAGAAGTCTTTTCTGAAAGCGACGAGCCAGATATTCCCCTCCTGAGCCGATTCTTGCTCTATCTTGAGGAGCCTTTCGTTGTCATCGATTGTGGCGAACCTTACATGTATGTTTCCTGCGTTTTTGTTTTCCATCAACGACTCATATCTTCAGGTGGGAATCGAACCATTCCAGTATTGCCCTCAAACGCTTTTCCCTGTGTACGGGGAGGCCTCCTCTGGAAAGCTCGTGGTTCTCCTTAGGGAAGAGCACCATTTTGGCCTCTTTTCCGAGATACCTTAACGCCGTGAAGAACTGCATCGCTTCGGGGACCCAGCATCTGTAGTCTTCAAGGGAGTGAATGAAAAGAATCGGAGTGACGACGTTGGGCGCCGACATCAGAGGAGACTGTCTGAGATAACCCTCGAGGTTGTCGAAGAAATCGCCGCCGGTCTGGTCGCTTGCAAAGAAGTATCCGATATCTGTGGTGCCGAAGAAGGAAATCCAGCTCGAGATAGACCTCTGAGAGACGGCAGCCTTGAAGGCGTCCGTATGTCCTACAATCCAGTTTGTCATAAAGCCGCCGTAAGAACCTCCGGTGACTCCAAGCCTATCCTCGTCAACGAAATCATATTCGTTTATGACGTACTCGACGATCTCCATTATGTCTTCAAAATCCCTTTCCCCGTAGTGACCCCTTATGTCGGCGAAGTCGGTTCCGTAACCGGCGCTTCCCCTCGGGTTGCAGTAAATAACTGCGTACCCTTCAGAGGCTAGAGTCTGGAATTCATGTACATATCCGCCGCCGTATGCCGTCTTAGGACCTCCGTGGATCTCCACGACTGCCGGGTACTTCTTGCCTTCCTCAAAGTCTACGGGCTTCATTATCCAGCCTTCGATCTCCTGCCCGTCGGAGGCCTCCACTTCGAAGCTTTCAGGTTTCGACAGCTTAAGACCTTTCATCCATGAGTTGAAGTTTGTGAGCTTCTTCCTCTTGCCTTTGACAAAAGAGTAGATCTCAAGCGGCTCGATCGTCGTCATCTCAGAAAGGAGAAGCACTTCGCCTGCGATATCGAAGCAGTCAATGCTCCCCAAAGAGACAGCGATTTCCTCTACCTTTCCCTCTTTATCCATAGAAATCAGCTTTATTTGAGATCCCGCAGTTACCAGTGAAAACAGCTTACCTTCCATAACCTTCATGGAAGTGTTCGGCGACACACCCCTCACATCGCTGTTCAGGCT
Source organism: Mesotoga sp. UBA5847 (assembly GCF_002432735.1). Classification (NCBI taxonomy): domain Bacteria; kingdom Thermotogati; phylum Thermotogota; class Thermotogae; order Kosmotogales; family Kosmotogaceae; genus Mesotoga; species Mesotoga sp. UBA5847. The sequence continues at coordinate 18,775 of NZ_DJGL01000090.1, forward strand.
GTTGCCCAAGTACAGGTCCAACTCTCTGGCAACTATATTAAGCGTAAGAGATTCCAGATCTACATGGACAATGAAGGGATTGGTCGGGAAGCCTTTTTCAAAGTCGGTTGCGACAGCGAATAGCTCGCGTTCGCTCGACCACTGGCAGTGATAGAATGAGAGACTCTCGTCTCCGATTCTCTTCGCCAATCCGTTCTGCAAATCGAGGATGTAGAGACTGCTCCATATCGGCCTCTTCTCCATATCTTCGGTCGTCATCACCGCGACTCTCTTTCTCTCGGGAGATACAACAATGTTTTCGATATCGCCTCCAACGGCTTCAACCGGTTCCATCTTTCCGTTTTCGAGTTTCATCTTATACAGACGGCCTACTCTGTTCTCCGTGAATCCAACACCGTTAGAGACAAATGGTATTTTGTCTATCTCGTAAACCTTCTTCTCTGGCGGATCGTCTTCTTCCATCTTCTCGGGATCTTCCCCGGGCGCATGCTTCGTTATGAAGAGAATCGTCTCCGAATCGATCCACGAAACAGAGGAAAATCCTCCTTTGAGAGTCTTCACCAGTCTGCTTTCCCCGCCCTCAAGGGGCAGAAGATAAAGCCCGGATCCTTTCGCGTCCTTGTCTCTTCTCGAGACAAAGAGAATGCTCTTGCCGTCTGGACTGACGGCGGGGGAACCGTCCTTCCCGCCCCGGGTCAGCTGACGGATTTTCCCATTTTTCATGTTGCCCGACCAAATGTTGCTTTCGTACCGGTTCTCCTTCTTGTCTATCGTCTTTCTTACAAAGACAAAGTTTTCCCCGTCGGGAAAGATGTGAAGATCGCCCACAGTGGAGTATTTGTATAGATCCTCAAGCTTCAGCTTCTTCAACTAGATCACCCCTTTCAGAATCATTTTACCAGAATGGCGGCTTTTCCTTCTCGACTTCCATGTGATGCTAGAATTATAGGGAATGAGAGGTGTAAGAGATGATACTAGTGACCCACTTCGATCCCTTTGGAGGAAGTAGAATAAATGCATCACAGATAGTCGTGCAGCTTCTCGCAGATATGAGAGAAGACATCGAGCTCATGAGCCTTCCAACGATCTTCGGCGACGCCTTTTCTCGACTGAGGCAGCGTTTACTGGACGGCGTCCCGGAGGCGTTGATTATGGTCGGCCAGGCGGCCGGGAGATCTCTCATCACTCCGGAGAAGGTTGCGATCAACTGGAAGGAATCGGCGACTCCAGACAACAACGGATTCATTGCGACAGGGGAGAAGATTATATCTGTCTCTCCCGACGCATATTTCTCGAAGCTTCCGGTCGACCGGATTGTCTCGAAGCTGAAGGCTGAGGGCCTTCCCGTCGAAAAATCCTTCTCGGCAGGCGCATTTGTCTGCAACTATCTCTTTTACAGGTGTATGGATTTTCTGACGAAGAAAGGCATAAACATACCCTCCGGATTTGTACATATACCTTGCATTCCCGAACAGATAGGTCCGGGAGAAGACAGACCTGCAGTAGAGGCGGAAGTCTCGGCTAGGGTCCTTTCGAGGATAATAGATCTTGCACTGGAGGAGAATAGATGAGAATAGGCGGCGTTCCTCTCAACATCGTCTGGGAGTCTCCGGAGATCAACATGAAGATAATCGAAAGACTTTTCGCAGGGGCCTCGGCGGCCGGGGTCGAGCTGATTGTCTTTCCTGAAGCTACCTTGAGCGGGTTCACTCGTAACGCAGAGAGAGCCTATGTGAAAGATGCGTGTGATTTCTTCAAGAAGCAGGTAGATTACTGGGGTATTCCAGCTGTCTACGGTTTCATAGACAAAAGAGAATCGAAATTCTACAACTGCGCCGCTTTTCTCGCTTCGGGCTCGGAACCTTTGATATATCGAAAGAGAAAGCTTTTTTCATACGGAGGAGAGAATACAGTTTACACCCCCGGTGATTCCAATCTCTCTTTCGCGATGAAAGAGATACAGTTCTCTCTGAATATCTGCTATGACCTTCGTTTTCCTGAGCTCTTCAGGGCTAACTTGCCTGCAGAGGTCATGATAGTGATTGCCAACTGGCCGGAAAAACGGGCAAATCACTGGCAGGCTCTTCTTAAGGCAAGGGCAATCGAGAATCAGTCATTTGTTCTGGGGCTAAATAGAACGGGGGTCGACGGCAACGGCATCGAATACGACGAAGCCTTTTCCGTCCTCTTCGATCAAGACGGTAACGAGGTACCTTTTGAAGCCGAGAAGGGATTGCTTCTTTGGGAACTGGACTATGAGAGACTGAGTATTCTAAGAGACTGGCGGGAAAGATTCCCCGCACTCAAAGACATTTAGACATATCCTTTCTTGCCGTTGCAAATCTTAATGACGTCTATTCCCGCTGAAGTATCTCCTTCTTGAAGAAATCATCTATATTATGCACTGATATATTCGTGAACATCTTCTCATCGATATCGACAACTACTCCATCAGAACAAGGCCCCATGCAGTGAGAACCCTTGATTGTTGTGAATCTACTCAAACCGTGTTCGGTCACTAACTCTACCAGTCTCTTGGAGACTTCGGGAGAACCCTTCATAAGACAGGCGCTTCCCATGCATACTCTTATAATCACCCGCATTCCCTCCATTTGTGACTTCTTTCACAACTAATTATAGCCTATGCCTCAAGAGATTTGAACGGAAAACTGTAATCGCTTTCTCGAATATTTCACACTATTGCTGTTATTATTTCTTCGTGGGGGAAAACACATGAAGGTTCTGGTTGTAGAAGACGAGCGTGACCTGGGAAGACTCCTCAAGGAGTTCCTGGAGAGAGAGGGTTTTGTTGTCGAGACCGCTGCGGACGGTGAAGAAGGACTTTACATGGCTACCAGCGGTCCGTTTGATGTCATTGTTCTCGATATTCTGCTTCCAAAACTGAACGGATGGCAGGTGCTGGAAGGGATCAGGAGTTCTGGGAGCAAGATACCTGTGCTCATGTTGACCGCCTTGGACGGCATAGAGGACAAAGTAAAGGGTTTCTATCTGGGAGCCGACGACTACCTCTCCAAACCCTTCGACATCCGCGAACTAGTTGTAAGAATTCAGTCGTTGCTAAGAAGGAGCCAGCCGGTCGGAACTCCTTCAAGCATTCTGAAGGTTGGAGACCTCGCTCTGGATATGTCGCTCAAAACGGTGATGAGGGGAAACGAAAGGATAGCGCTCCGAAAGAAGGAGTACCAGATTCTTGAATACCTCATGCTTAACAGCGGCAGGGTAGTCCCGAAAAGCGAGCTGGAAGAGCATCTTTGGAACGAAGACGACGAACTATGGTCAGATGTCATAAGAAGCCATATCAAGAACCTCCGCAAGAAGATTGACGGTGGTCACAAGAAGAAGCTGATAAAGACAGTCAGAGGTATGGGATATGAGATCAGTGACAGGTGAAGAGCTTTCTTTCAAGAAGGCAAAGAGGAGATGGACACTGTTCTTCACGCTGGTCGTCGTTACTCTCGTCTCCGTTCTCAGCCTTCTTATCTTTGTGCTTGCTCTAAGACTTGAAGGAAGAGCCGAAATAATCGGACTGAACAGAATTGCCGACAGAATCGAGTCTAGAATAGGCAGGGCTCCTGCAGTAGCAGTCGAGCGGATGATCAGAAACTATTCCGGGAATCTCGACATCTTCACCGCAGATGACGAAATTCTTGAGTTTATAACTCCCTCAGGCGAAATCCTACTGCAGCTTGGAGGAGCAATAATCAGTGACATACCGATTGCAGAGGGCACCTCGAGAGTGGAGGCAATCGACTATGGAGAATCCGAGCACGAGTACACCGTTCTGACCAGAGAGATAAGAGGGATTGCAGGGCAGCCCGTCTTCTTCCTTAGAGTCGGAAAATCAACTGAGGGACTCAGTGATGGGCTGAAGAGCCTTCTGTTTTCGCTGCTTCTTCTTGTCCTGATGGTTGCCGTAATCTCCTGGGTGGCCGGTATGACTCTCGCAAGATATGTTTTGACTCCTTTGAAAGAGAGTTATGAAAGACTCCAGCGCTTTACCGCCGATGCCTCTCATGAGCTGAAAACACCACTCACAATTCTCAGATTGGGCGTAGATATGCTCAAGGAGAGAAAGCTGGAGAAAGAATCGATGGAAAAGATCGATATGATTGATGGGGCGACCAGAAGTATGCAGAACGTTGTGAACAAGCTGCTCCTTCTCGCGAGAGTGCAGACCGAAAAGAAGTTAGAGATTGCCCCTGAAGATGTGGAGCTAGGAGTTTTCCTCGCTGAACTGAAAGAGTATCATCGTCCTCTTGCAGAGTCAAGGGGAGTTCGCATTCTCGTTGAATCTCGCGATGATGTTGTTCTGAAAACTTTCCCAGACAATCTCAAAGTTGCGGTCGCGGCAATTCTAGAAAACGCAATCAAATTCACTGAAGAAAACAGCGATGTCACCATAAACGCCTTCGAGAGTGAAGGATTTGCCCTCATTCAGATAAGTGATCTCGGTTCAGGCATAGCCGACTCTGAAAAGGAAAGAGTCTTCGAACGCTTCTACAAAGCAGATGAATCCCACAAAAGCTCGGGAAGCGGAATGGGTCTCTCAATAGCTCGGGAGATAATCGGCTCTCTTGGGGGCGAAATCACAGTCAGAAACCATGCCGACGGAGGAAGCACATTCGAAATACGGATACCATTAAGAAAACACAAATAGGCTCTTCCTTCACTCCGTCGTTGGATAAAGTTGAAAGCTGAATAAGAACCGGTTATCCGTTCTCGGTTCACCGTTCTCCGACAAGAGCAAGACCGGACCAGTTGCAAGTGCCAGCCTGAAATAAACGTCACATCCCGCCATGCTGAAATTGTTCCAGCATCTAGCTCTGAAGAGCCGTCCTTCGTNNTCACGAGAAGAGCGAGATTCTGAGCAGAATCATCTCAGAATGACGCGATGCGAGAGAAGACTGTCATCCCAAGTCACTCGTGCAAACTCCTTACTTCATCATCCCGTAAGGCTGAGCGAAATGTCTCTGTTTGGGGCTACTGTTAAGGGCC
>NZ_DJGL01000090.1:23816-29238 GCF_002432735.1 Mesotoga sp. UBA5847
CTTCAAAGCGATCATCGTCTCCTGGCAAGAGTGACCAGCGGATCTTCAGACGGCGGACCGTTAACGGATAACTGCTCTTATCTCTTACCAGAGTAGCAGGAATGCTCCATCAGACTGCAATAATAAGCCTCACTTAGGGCTGCCGACGATATTGTTGACAAACCAATCCATTGCTAACAGTTCTTCATCTGTAGGCGTCTCACCCTTTGAATATCTCGTGTTTCCTTCTTGATCGATCAAAGGACCCTCAAACGGGTGGTGATCACTCTCGATTATCCTCTTTCTTTCATTTTTCACTAGGTCCATCAGAGCCTCCGGAACGAGGTCGCTCATTACTATGTCTACAACCCCATCACTGATTCCACCCCAGTACTGATTGCTGATCCATTTGTCGTCCATCAAATCATTTATCACTCTTTCATAGAAGATGCCCCAATTCCACACAGGGGAACTAAGAAAAGTGTCTGGACTGAAGGCGCTCATATCGGTGTTGTAACCAATAGCGTAGACGCCGCGCTGCCCGGCCGCCTGAACGGCAGCCGGTGAATCCTGGCTCTGGGCGATGACATCGGCTCCAAGGTCCAGGAGGGCCTCGGCCGCCTCCTCTTCTAAAGAGGGATCAAACCAGGTCTCAGTCCAAATAACGTGAATTTGCGCATTTGGATTAGCCTTTGAAACTCCTATTGCGAACGCATTTATACCCCTGATTACTTCGGGAATCTTGAAAGTGGCAACATATCCTATCAAGTCGCTCTTTGTCATCTCCCCGGCGATCAACCCTGTCAGGTAGGCCGGTTCGTATATTCTCCCGAAATAAGTTCCCAGGTTCTCTGCCGTCTTGTAACCAGAGCAGTGCATGAAAACCGTGCCGGGAAAGTTCTTCGCAACTTCTACAACATCGTCCATGAAACCGAAGCTTGTGCTGAAAACAAGCTTGACTTCTCTCTCTGCGAAACCTCTTAGCACTTCAAGATCCTGTTCGCCTTCGGTTACGTTCTCAATGAATGAAGTCTCTATCCGATCGCCAAATACCTTCTCAATATACTGCCGACCCTCATCATGTTTCTGTGTCCAGCCTCCGTCGTCTACTGAACCTACATAGACAAACGCTATGCCGAGAGGTTCTGCAATCAAAATGGAAGCAAAGAGAACCAAAACAGCGACAAGAGTTACTTTCATAAAACACCTCCTTAAGAAAGTCAGAGCAACGGTACGGCCGAAACAATGTTACTGCTAGGCCGGCAAAACTCAGATCTACAAATCCCATTATATCCCACAGAATTCCCGAATTCTCCCGGACATTTCTTCCTATAATATTACTAAAGCTAAACCATAAACCCCCTAAAGGAGTTGAAAACATGGTTCTCACAGGCGAGAAAAAACGATCTTCAAACAAATCGGAAATGACCATCAACGGGCTCATTGAGAAAATAGAGGAACTGGGACTGGAATCTATAGAAAGAGTTGTCGTCAGCGAAATTGAGGGAACTGAAACTCGCCTCGTAACCGACAACCGCACGATTGCTCCGGAACAGCTCAAGGATACACTCCGCCGCTGGGATTCGGAGTCTATATCGAGAGTAATGCTGCTCGACATGACACCGGTCTACAAGCAGTACAGTTCATTTTCAACCGGCCAAGAAGAGATCTACAGACCACCTGCCTTTTCTATCCAGATTACAAGGGTGAGCAACGGCGCAGAGACAATAGTGGTAGCAGTCAAGAGCATCGACCTTTAAGCAGTACCCGTGGAAAAGTCTTTCGAAAAGAAAACGAGAGACGCAATGCAGAACGAGCAAATGCAGTCTTACATAGATAACGTGACCCCCCATCCGCTACACAGAAAGGAGCGTGCTGGTCTGGAAACGACTGATGATGAACGTGAAACATTCCGTAAGATAGAGTCGTAGTTTCTTGTTCCTCCGGTGAAGAAGTTCTTTGAAAAAGGCCGGACCGCCGAATTCCAACTGAGACAAAAAGTGGCAGTCTGGCCTACTGGTTAGTTATTATTGACGTGATCGATTATTATTGAATGAGAGCTGGCACTCTAGAGGTGAAGTTCATGGCAACAAGAATCAATCTGGTCGAAGACGAAAGAAATCTGAACAATGTACTCACTTCTTATCTCGAAAAGGAGGGATGGGAAGTCAGATCGTTCACAAACGGAAACGACGCTTTCGACGAAATAGACGACACCCCAGACATATGGATTCTTGACATTATGCTTCCCGGAATTGACGGATTCGAGCTCCTCAGAGAAATCAGAAAGAGAGATTCAGTGATACCGGTAATCTTTATCTCTGCAAGAGACAAAGACATCGATCGAGTAGTCGGGCTTGAGATGGGAAGCGACGACTATATGCCCAAGCCCTTTCTTCCGAGAGAGCTAGTTATAAGGGTGAAGAAGATCCTCAACAGGGTCCGTCGTTCCGAAGGGGTAATCACAATTCCTCCCTACAAAATCGATGAAGCGAGAAGAACAGTTATTGAAGAGACAAATGACGAATCTAGAGCCATCGAACTCACTTCAATGGAGTTTGATCTGCTTCTTCTTTTCGTTAACGGCAGAGGCAAGCCCTTTTCTAGAGACCAGATCCTGGACAAAGTCTGGGGTTACGACCATTACGGAAGCGATAGAGCGGTCGATGATTTGGTTAGAAGACTGAGGAAGAAGATGCCTGAGTTCAAGATTGAAACCGTATATGGATTCGGATATAAGAGCGTGAACATATGAGGGCCTGGAGCCTATCTGACAAGCTTTGGCTACTGTTTGCCACCGTTCTCGCGATTTTGTTTCTCCTCTTGGGAATCGTCTTTAGATGGTCGATAAGAGACTTCTTCACCACCGAGGCGTACAGGACCATAGAGTACGCCCAGGAAGTCAAGCTGATAGAGTTACAGGGAGGATTCATTCCTTTTGAAGACATTGACACGAACAGCTTTAAAAATGCTAGAGACGTTGGACATATAGTCATTTTCGACAGAGAGTTTGACCTCATAGACAATTATCTGCATAGATTCAGGACACAGGAAGATACTGAGAAAGTCTCTTCGCCGACTACAACTTCGAAGGGAATTGTAATCAGCGGAACGATAGTGCCCGAGATTCTGCCTGTGATTGATTCTATAAGAGCTAATGCAGAGGTTCAAGACACACCGTCAGAGAGGTATGAAGCCAGGTTGAACAACAGGAGTCTCTTCTACGTCGTTCGGTCCGGTCAACTTTCGGGAAGAGATGTCACAATGATTTCCTATATGTGGGATACCTACAAGAACACTCTTTCATCGACGTTGCTCTCAAGACTATTGCTGGTGATGGCAATAATGACAGTGGTAAGTCTTATAGTCATCATCGTTTTCTCAAGATATATGACTAAACCTCTTAAGAGACTCTCCGAAGACGTAAGAATGATATCCAAGAGAAACTGGGATAAGCCGATTGCTTTGAACAGAAGCGACGAAATCGGAGAGCTTGCCGATTCAATTGAAAACATGAGAAGGAGTCTTAGCGAGCAGGACAAAGAGCAGCAGTCTATGCTCCAGTTTATCTCGCACGAGCTGAAAACACCTGTAATGGTTATCAGGAGTTACGCGCAGGCAATAAAAGATGGCATCTATCCTGGTGGGGATCTAAATAGCGCGATAGATGTTATTGACAGAGAGATTCAGAGAATGGATCTGAGAGTGAAGGATCTACTGTTTATCACCAGACTGGAGTATCTGTCGCGTCACAACCTGGAGACGGAAGAGGTCAATCTTTCGGAACTGATTGAAGATACCGTCGGGCGCTTTTCTTTCCAGAGAGACGACATAGACTGGAACCTGAACCTGAGAAATATAACTGAGCAAATAAACGAAGAGCAAATGGCAATAGCGATAGAGAACATTCTTTCCAATCAGATCCGCTATGCAAGAAATACGATAGAGGTCACAATGGAAGTCAATGAAAGAGAAGAGAACGTGGTTATCCGCTTCGCAAACGATGGTGAAAGAATCGAAGAAGAAAGACTGGCCACGCTTTTCAAACCATTCATCAAAGGAGTCGGCGGCGAAAATGGACTTGGGCTGAGCATAACGAGAAGGATACTCGAGTTGCATGGAGGAACGATCTTCGTGAAGAACGAAGAATCGGCAGTGGCAACAATCGTTGAATTGCCCATTAAGAGCTTCTAACCTTTGAAAAGGTTAATGAATAATTTCATCGCGAGATTGATTGAAAACAGGAGGATACTCGTTGCATCCTCCTGTCTCATTCAGAAGACCTTTCAATTCTCACGGCAGTTGATTCGACCTGTCAAGTACCTGAAATCAAGCTATTCCAAATATCTCTCATCAACCAAGGGATTTCTTCCCCGCTCCGCTTACTCCTTGCTGAGCCAGCTGATCGGAGAGCCGCTTAGTGTTGTAGCTCCAGTAAGTAAAAATCACAATGCTATCAAGAGCACTACTCCACGTTTCAACTGTTATCACCTCTCTTCAAATTCGGGCTATAAAACGCCCGTTTCTATGTCTAGATACTTCCTCAAACCCATCAACGCCCCTCCAAAAATGGGGCCCTCTCTGTCATCAAAAGCAGACTTTATGACTTCAATCGAGGACTGATAGAATAACGAGTTGCTTTTCAGTCTAGCTTTCAGCAAGGGCAGGACGCTGTCCAGTATTCTTCAAGGGCGCCGCTAATTACAACCAGATCTGGATCAAGACCGTTTACGATATTCATGAGACCGATCGAGAAGGATTCGATGTAATCATCCAGTCTGTCACTTATAACGAGATCATCAAGTTCTCTCGAGCCAACCATAGTAAGCCAACAGCCCTTTCTTCCACATGAACATTCCGGTCCGTTTGGATCGATAGACATGTACCCAAATTCGCCAGCAATATGATTACTTCCAACATATATACTGCCGTTGATGAACAGTCCAATTCCGACTCCTTCCTTAACAAGAGCGTAAACTATGTTCGCAAAATCATCAGGAATGTCCCTGTTAAGAGCTACCTCAGCGAGAACTCTCAGTTTTGCATCGTTGTTGATCATTACCGGAGAATCTAGCCCTTTCAGCTTAAGTCGGCTCTCAACGAGTTCTGCAAGTACGAGGTCGGTCCAATGGAGCAAGGGAACATTAATTGCAGTTCTCAAATCACCGCGAACAAGACCCGGTGCAGAGATCACCAAATACGAAGGAAGCTCGTTTCCTTTGTTGCAAAGATCTGAAATGCAGTCCACCAATTCGCAAGCGAATCTCTCCGGGCTCTCGGATGTTCCGATTTCGCACTTGTCTGTGACATTCACTGAAAGATCGACTCTGGCGACTATGGTTGTTGCGAGTCCGACATCAACTGAGATGACAAAGGCTTTCCCGGGATTGAAGGAAAGAAGTACTTGCCTTTTTCCCAGACCAGAAGAAGTCTTGCCAGCGCT
>NZ_DJGL01000090.1:29284-41586 GCF_002432735.1 Mesotoga sp. UBA5847
TATTGTCTTAAGATTTCTTTCCCTAAGCTCAGAAGGTACTCCGGCTGACCTTCTCTCAGAGATTGGCAAAATTCAGTCCTGCCAATTAGTTAGTTTCTGAACCTAAATTATTCCAGCAAACTCAACAGTCTATTTGAAAACACTCTTTTGGGTAGAACGGATTAAGCAGCTGGGAATAAAGGAGGTTGATCGGGTATGATCGTATCTCACGAGGAATTTTGAGAATATGACGCGCCAAAAAGGGAGAAGAATGAAAGCTCTGTATCACCGAAAGCTGTTTTTCGTCATATTTTCATTGCGAAGAGAAGTCTCCTTTATCGAGAGAAGTATCAGGATTCCATGATTCTCAGATTATCAGATTGGTTTTGAGAGTTGATTTATTCTTTGAACAAAAAAACTCTATTGAAAGGAGCCGGCAATTGTCTCCGAAATGTAGAGTCTCGGAGCAGAAAACCATTGACGGGCTTCTCGCGTTTTTTTGCTCTATAGTCTTCCGTGATTATTTACATTCAAGATCTGTCGCAGGTATCATGAAGCACATCACTTGCGCAACAAGTACGCCTTAATTGCTCTCGCAGAACGCTTTCCTGCTCCCATGGCTTCTATAACGGTAGCGGAACCGGTCACGATGTCTCCGCCGGCGTAGATGCCTTCATCGACTTTGCCGCTGGCTTCATCGGCATCGATACTGCCCCATCTATTCAGTCTCACCTCTGGGAAACCGGCTTTCAGAATGGCGTTTGGAGTCTGCCCGATCGCTTCGATGACCATATCCACTTCCATGATGAATTCCGATCCCTCAATTTGTATCGGCCTTCTTCTCCCCGAATCATCCGGTTCACCCAAAGTCATCTTAACGCACTTCATTCCAGTGACGTTGTTGTTTATGTCCCCTACGTACTCAACGGGAAGGGTCAGCCAGTGAAACACTATCCCCTCTTCAACGGCATGGTGGTACTCTTCTATTCTTGCAGGCATCTCTTCTTCGCTTCTCCTGTAGACCACATGAACTTCTTTGGCTCCAAGTCTTTTGGCCGTCCTTGCCGCATCCATTGTGACATTTCCTGCCCCTATCACTGCTACCCTGTCCTTTATCTTGACAGGCGTGTCGTACCTTGGAAAGAGATAGGCTTTCATAAGGTTGGTCCTCGTGAGGTATTCGGAAGAGGAGAATATGTTGTTGTGATTCGATCCCGGTATTCCCATGAATCTAGGAGCGCCCGCCCCGATACCAATGAAAACTGCATCATATTCGTTTTTGATCTCTTCGAATGGAATCGTTCGGCCTACAATCTGACTGAAACGGAATTCAACTCCCAGGCCCTTCACAAATTCAACTTCCTTTGCAACGATCTCTTTGGGAAGCCTGAACTCGGGGATACCATAAACAAGCACACCTCCCGCAGTATGGAAGGCTTCGAAGACCGTAACCGAAAAACCCTCTTTCGCGAGATCGGCTGCGACCGTTAAACCGGCCGGACCTGCACCGATGACGGCAACTCTTTTGTTTACGGACGGTTTTACGGCAGTTTCGAGAGAAATATTCTGGTCTGCAACGAATCTCTCCAGTCTCCCGATTGCAACGGGCTCACTGCCCGGGATCTTGCCCACAACGCAAACTGCTTCGCACTGCTTCTCCTGAGGGCAGACTCTTCCGCAGATTGCTGGGAGGTTGTTGGCATCTTTCAAAATCTTTGTGCTCTTCTCGATGTTACCCTCTCTCAGTGCTTTGATAAAGCCGGGAATGTCTATTCCAACGGGGCAGCCGCTAACACAGGGTTTGTGCTTGCACTGGAGACATCTGTTTGCCTCTGCAATTGCCTCCTCTTTGGTGTAGCCAAGGGCAACCTCCTCGAAGTTGTTGACTCTCTCTAGAGGATCTAATTCTCTCATCTTAACTTTGAATTTCTCAGGCATTCATCTCACCCGATTCACGTATGTACTCCTCAAGAGCAATCTGCTCCTCTTCTCGGTACTGATACTGCCTCTTGATGAGCTCGTCCCAGTTAACCAACCTGCCGTCAAATTCCGGTCCGTGAACACAGGCAAACTTCATCTCGCCCCCCACTTCTGCTCTGCAGGCTCCGCACATTCCCGTCCCATCTACCATGATCGGATTGAGTGAGACCCAGCATCGTATGTCATTCTGGGAGGCTAGAAGCGAGACAAACTTCATCATTACCATGGGCCCTATTGCCCAGATTGAAGCTGGTGGGTGATCCTTGATAACTTCCTTAAGAGGATTTGTTACCGTTCCTTTTGAACCAAGGGAACCGTCGTCGGTCGTGATGTACAGCCTGTCAAGAAATGGTCTGAATTCATTCAGCATTATAAGCTGCTCCTTCTTTGCAGCACCCAGTATTCCTATAACCTCATTTCCTGCCTCTTTCAGTGCCCTGGTAATAGGAAACAACGGTGCAATGCCAACACCACCGCCCACTACACAGACCGTTCCAAGCTTTTCTATCTCGCTGGGATTTCCTAGCGGGCCTACGATATCCGCAACTGACTCGCCCTCGCTCAAAGAGCATAGCTTGTAGGTACTCTTGCCCACGGCCTTCACAATAACTCTTACCCTTCCTTTATCGGTTGACGCAATTGTGAGAGGAATTCTCTCACCGTATTCGTCTATCCTTACTATCAGGAACTGGCCGGGCTTTGCGTATTTATAGATCTCGGGATGAGAAAGCCAGATATCAAAGGTATCCGGCGAAATTCGCTCTTTCGAGAGTACTGTGAACATTCAATCACCTCAATAGAATAATATCAGAATACAAACTACATTGCCGAAAGCCTTGAAGCTGGCCGCATATCCAAGGCGGAGAAACAATGTGATCAAGAACTGGCGTTGCGCTTAAGAGTGCTGCAAATACGAGTTTCCGCGGTATCTAATGTTAGAATAATTTAAACTAGTAAAGATTCCAAGACAGGCTTGTCTACTGAGCCCGACTTGCTCTAGTAAGAGTTTGCTTCTATGAAATCGTGAGCCATGAATGCATGTGTGTGTACTCGGCTTATTATAGATCTTTTGAGAACCCCAACCCCGTAAATAAACCCTACGATGTCCGCTTTTGCCGGACGATCAAGATTGGAGGAGATTATGGAAAAAGATCCAAAGAAAGAGAAAATGACCACGGCAGCTGGAGCGCCCGTAGGCGACAATCAGAACTCAATGACTGCCGGTCCGAGAGGCCCGATGTTGCTGCAAGATGTCTGGTATCTTGAGAAGTTGGCCCATTTCGACAGAGAGGTTATTCCGGAAAGAAGAATGCATGCGAAAGGCTCTGGAGCCTTTGGAACGTTTACCGTGACCCACGACATTACAAAGTATACCAAAGCCAAGCTCTTCTCAGAGATAGGCAAGAAGACCGATATGTTTGTCAGGTTCTCCACGGTAGCCGGAGAGAGAGGCGCTGCCGATGCCGAAAGGGATATAAGAGGTTTCGCAATGAAATATTATACAGAGGAAGGCAACTGGGATTTAGTCGGCAATAACACGCCAGTCTTCTTCTTGAGGGACCCTCTCAAGTTCCCCGATCTGAATCATGCTATTAAACGTGATCCGAAGACCAACATGAGGAGCGCGAAGAATAACTGGGATTTCTGGTCTTCACTTCCCGAAGCTCTTCATCAGGTAACAATAACAATGAGCGATCGCGGGATTCCCTTTTCGTATAGACACATGAACGGCTACGGAAGCCATACTTACAGCATGATAAACGCCAACAATGAAAGGATATGGGTGAAGTTCCACTTCAAGACGCAACAAGGAATCAAGAATCTCACCGATGCCGAAGCGGAAGCCATAGTCGCGAAAGATCGGGAGAGCCACCAGCGCGATCTCTTCGAGAGCATAGAGAGAGGCGACTTTCCAAGATGGACCATGTATATTCAGGTTATGACGCTGGAACAGGCCGATAAAATGCCCTACAATCCCTTTGACTTGACAAAGGTCTGGTACAAAGGAGAGTTCCCGCTCACCGAGGTTGGGTACTTCGAGCTGAACAAGAACCCTGAAAACTACTATCTTGATGTCGAACAGGCTGCCTTCAATCCGGCAAGTATTGTTCCCGGAATAGGTTTCTCTCCAGACAAAATGCTTCAGGGAAGGCTCTTCTCCTACGGTGACGCCCAGCGTTACAGGCTCGGGGTTAACCATCATCAGATTCCAGTTAACAGGCCACGGTTCCCATTCAATAGTTATCATCGCGACGGACAGATGAGAGTAGATGATAATGCAGGAAGCACGATAGGCTATGAACCCAATAGTTACGGAGCATGGGCTGAACAACCTGAATACAAAGAACCCCCTCTAGAGCTAAAGGGTGCCGCCGATAACTGGAACTTCAGAGAAGATGACGATGATTACTACACCCAGCCTGGAAAGCTTTTCAATCTTATGACTCCAGAGCAGCAGCAAGTTCTTTTTGAGAACACAGCAAGGAACATGGGAGACTCGCCAAAAGAAATCAAGATTAGACATATTGGAAACTGCCTGAAAGCCGATCCCACTTATGGAGCGGGGCTTGCGAAGGCTCTGGGAATTTCGCTGGACGAAGTTGGGAAGTAGCCAAATATTTAGCAGCAAGAAAGGTAACTTGTGAGACTTAAACAAGTTTTGCTGGTAATCGCAGGATCGGGTTCCCTTTTTCTTGGCGTAACCGGAATAGTACTTCCATTGCTGCCTACAACTCCGTTTCTCTTGTTGGCAGCGTTTTGTAATCTGAGAAGCTCAGAGAAGCTGTACCAATGGTTGATCGGCCACAAGCTATTCGGTGCGTATATCTACAGCTATCTCCATTTCCGAGCCGTAAGGAGGAGAGCAAGAAATCTTGCACTTGCGTTGGTGTGCTCCACTCTTACCTTGACAATGATGCTGATATCAAATGCTGTTGTCACGGCAATTCTTATCGGAGTTGGCACTGCCGTTTCTGTTCATCTTAAGTTGAAAACATTGACGAGTGAGATGCTTGGGGAAGTCAGGAAGGGCCTGAAGAATCCAGATACGATCAATAAAGACACTACCTCGAATAGCGGCAATACTCAATCACGATCACAATAGTCCCGATCTCCCGCCATCAAGATGAACTCTCGCAGCTCCAGAAAGGGAAAAGATGATATCCGGCTTATTCATCTCCTGATCTTGAAGCTCGCTGTATGAGTTGCTTAATCTTTGGAATCACGAATTTCTTCAAGGCTTCTTCCTGTCTTGACTGAATTGGGCTCGGTCGACGTTGGGTTTCTTCTTGCATCGGCTTCTCTATCGTTCATCTTGACCAGAAGCCACCGCGCATTCTCCGCTTTTCCCGTTCGGACGAGCGCGTAGCCACCCTTAAGCTTCTCTCCTTCGAGCCAAATTGTGATATGACCATCTTCGATTTGTTTTGTGAGTGGGTTCGATTCAGGGTCTTCCTTCAGATTTCTGTAGCTTCCTCGGTCCCATAGAAGGACCGTGCCGCCGCCGTACTCTCCTTCGGGGATATTTCCTTCGAAATCGCCGTACTCGAGGGGATGGTCTTCCGTGGGAACGGCCAGCCTTTTTTCAGAGGGGTCGGTTGACGGACCTTTGGGAACGGCCCACGACTTCAGAACTCCGTCTACTTCGATTCGAAAGTCATAATGAAGAGTCGATGCGGCGTGTTTCTGAACAACAAACACCGGTCTATCTCTTGCCCATTCAAGAGAGGCCTCTTTACCGTCGGGCTCCGGCGTTTTGTTGAAGTCTCTCTTCATTTCGTACTTATTCAGTTTCCTGTCGCCCTCGTCCACAGTCTACCTCCTGATCTGTTTGTCAGCCGGAGAGTTCAACAATCAATTCTCTCAAGAGTATTCCTGTTTCATATGAATTATATCAACCGACGGCCGAGAGCTTTCGAAGCACAAGAGAGCACAGCATGAAACTATCTCGAGGAAGATTTCTCATCAAGAAACTCAGGGAACAAGATCCTTGATTTTACCCTCGTCTTTCAGTTTTCGGGCTAGATAGATGAATGGAGTGTCTAGAACTGCAACGACCCACTTTAGAATGTAAGTGGACCAGAATATCTGCCACCACACATCGGTCGAAAAAACTCCTAGAAAGGCTAACGAAGTAAAAACCGCCGTATCGATCAGCTGCGATACCATCGTGCTTGCGTTATTTCTGAGCCAGATGTGCTTCCTGTCAGGAAACCTCTTCTTCCAGAAATCATATGCCCAGACATCATGTAACTGAGAACACCAGTAGGCTGCCAGACTTGCCAGAGCAATTCTGGGGAGAAGGCCGAATATTGCTGAGAGATGCTCCTGAGAGAAATCAGAGTGATGAGGCTCGAAGGCAAGAGCGATTTGCATTATCACGGTAGTCGATATCAGAGAGAAAAAACCGATGTAAACTGCTCTCTTGGCCTCCTTCTTTCCATGATTCTCAGAAAGAATATCCGTAGCCAGAAATGACGTCGCATAAACGATGTTTCCCAGAGTCGCGGCCATCCAGAAAAGCGAAACCGTCTTTATTACCTGCACATTGGCAATTATCGCAGCTATGGCTACCCAGACGTACAGTCCCGTCTTTCCCCACAACCTGTAAGCAACTGTGATCAAACTGAAGTTCGCTACAAGCATCAAGAACCACAATAGTTCGTTCATCTGTACCTCCATTCCGAATCCTTCACAATCAGCATCAAGAAACCGGCAAAGTTCTGTCATCGGAAGACCGGATATTGCCCCCCCTCTCGCATTTTATCGCATAAAGACTTTCAGAACCACTCTCGCGTATCATAATATTGTCTTACTGATAGAACAGGCAACCAGAAGCGAAATCACATGGATTTTACCTGAAAGGGATAAAATTGTTATTTTCCATGAAGTCGAGGAGATAGTCGAAAAAACTGCAAGAACGACGAAAATATCTTCGGTTACGACATCCGGGCACATCAAATACTGACGGTGGTCTAACTCAACTCGCTTATCCTCGCCGAAAAACTTAATGCAGATCGCTCTGTAGTAGAAATTACAGCGTTAATTCACGACTGCGCAGATAGCAACCTTTACAGGGACCAGCATATACACGGTGCAGTCGAAGCGGATTGAGTTGCAAGTGCCGATGCGAGTGCCCATATTGTTGGTCTGCCCTCTTTGTTCCGTCTAGCATATGTCAACTACTTTCGATTAGGCTGGCGGATGGATTTCGGGAAAGACCGAAAGAAGCTGGCAGAAGCTCTGCTCCGAAGCAGAAAGACTGATCTTTGATGACCACATCGCGGCGAAAAAAGTTCTCAACCGCCTCTGAAGCGATCTTTCCCAAGTCCAGTCTCTGTATTTTGGCGCAGGAGATCAATCATAGTTCATATTTTCCGAAGATCTCGGTTCCTCGGCAATCCCTTCAATTTCGGGAAGCCTTTCGCGTGTCTCGGTAAGAGCTTCGATCTCCCTGACTTTCGGAAGCAGCCTGCTTTCAAAGGAACCCACTCCATCATTGTAGGCACTGACGGCGTTCTTTAGGTGGCCCTGCAGTCTGTTGTAATGAGCGAAGAAAACACCGAATCTATTATAGAGTTCTTTCGAGGCTTGAACAAGCCTCTCAGCGTTTTCGGTAAGGCTGTACTGCTGCCACCCATAGGCTACAGACTTCAACAGCGCAACGAGATTCACCGGAGAAGCAATAAGGACCTTCTTCGCAATAGCATATTCAAAGAGTTCCGGGTCAGTTAGAAAAGCCGCATTTATTGCAGACTCCACCGGGACAAACATTACCACAAAATCGGCATTTCTGTTGAACGATTCAGAGTATTTCTTGCTGGCGAGTCTATTCACTGTCTCTCGAACATTCCTTGCGTAGACGTTCATGAACTGGCTTCTCGACGACTCGTCTTCTTCTTCCAATGCGGCAAGATAACTGTCGAGTGGAACTTTGGCGTCTACCGGTATGTAAGCCTCGTTAGGTAGTTTTACAATAAGATCCGGCCTGCCGCTGTCAATCGATTCCTGTTCCACAAAATCAACATGTTCGGTCATGCCGCTGAGCTCAACTATTCTACGAAGCTCAATCTCACCCCATCTTCCACGAGTTGATCTATTTCTCAAGGCGCCCTTCAAATCCGCAACGCCCTGCCTAAGATCGGTGTTTGCTGTCGTAAGAGTCCTCAGTTGTTCTTCAAGAGCTTTGTATGCTCCTTCTCTCTTAGATTCCAATTCCCTCACATTTCTTTCCAGCTTTTCCAGGTTGTCTTTCACCGGACTCACGAGACTCTCGAAATCCCTTTTCTGACTGCCCCAATCTTCTTTCTGCAGCTTGAGCAATCCCGAGAACTTGTCGTTTGCCTGTCGAATGAAGTTTTCGGTACTGGAATTGAGAACATCAGATGATATCGCTTTGAAGGTCTCTTCAAGCTCCTCTTTAGCAGAAGTTAGCCATTCCAGTTTTTCATCCCTCTCTGCGACATCTCTCTCCAGGTCCTTTTCTTTGAGCTGGAGTTCCTGATTCCTCCTGATACTCTGAGAAAGTCTTCTGACAGATGCAATTGCGAAGAGAAAGGAAATCAGAGTGACGACCGACATTATTATCAGCGCTGTCAACATCCTGAACCCTCCATCCGTAAATAGACAGCTTTACAGCCGTCAAAATGAAAAATCGGAATAAATGAATACCATCGGTATTATACCAACTTGTCTTTGAAATTGCACTTTGTAAAGGTTCCCTGAGCACATTTGGTCGTGTATTGAGTACCTATTCTTTGATTTTCGCGTTAAGCAAACGATCTTCTCGGCGATTCCGGATCGCCATCGGACACTCTTCAAGAATCAATGAGCTTACCTAGATACGAACATCCTTGCCAGTTCGACGGCTCCGGCACTGTCGGGAGAATAACCGTCCGCTCCAATTTCCTCAGCATAAGCTTGACTCACGGGCGCCCCACCTATGAGCACCTTTACTTCTTCTCGAATGCCGGCCTTTTTCAGTTCTTCAATCACTCTGGGCATATTGAGCATTGTGGTCGTTAACAGGGCGGAAATAACAAGAATATCCGGCTTCGCACCTTTGGCTGCCTCAACGAACTCTTCGGGCTTCACATCGACGCCAAGGTCGATTATTTCGAAGCCCGCTCCCTTAAGCATCATACACACTAGGTTTTTTCCAATGTCATGGAGGTCACCCTCGATAGTCCCGGCAATCACTTTGCCGATCTTCTTGACCCCTCCGCTGACAAGAAGAGGTTCAATAAGGTCCATACATTGGTTCATCGCCTTTGCAGCAACAAGAACTTCGGGAACGAAATACTCGCCCTCTCTGAATAGCCTGCCGACTTCATCCATCCCCGGGATAAGTGCGCTATCCAGAATTTCCTTTGCGCTGAGGCCTTCCGCTAGAGCCTCTTCAGTGGCAGCTTTTGCCTGAGCAGGCATTGTTTCGATGATCGCGTTCGTTATCTTCTCCAGGGTTCCCATCTTCGACCTCCCCCACATTTATTTGCGGTGCAGACAGACAGCTGATTTCTTAAGATACATCAAGAAAGCTAGCGCCTGTTTTCACCGAATAGTCTATCTATAACCTTCTTCACTGTTGTAATGCCTTCTATCCTGTATCCTTCGCTTCCCGTAAAGGCAAAGCCATTTTCCAGATCTCCCTTGCAGGCATTCATGAGCGCCTCTGCAATGCAGTATGGCGCTTCTTTGTAATTGCATGTCTTTATGCACTGAAATGAGCATTTAAACGGCTTTTTCTTTCCCTGCTCAACATCGTCCAGAAACTTGTTTTTTATTGCTCTGCCCGGCATTCCCACAGGACTCTTGATAATGGTTATATCCTCCCGACAAGCATTCACGAATGCCTGCTTGAACCTGTAGTCTGCATCGCATTCTTCCGTGGCCACAAAGGCCGTCCCCACTTGAACTGCTGAGGCCCCGAGCTTGAAGACTTTTTCGACATCATCTCTATCGAATATCCCTCCTGCAGCTATCACCGGGATGTTTTTTCCAGTATCACGTTTCACCTGATCTACAAACCTTCTGATCTCAGGTACCGTCTTTTCGAGAGAACTCTCTTCAGAAAAGACCTCCTCGACTCTGTATCCGAGGTGGCCGCCCGCCTTAGGTCCCTCCACAACGAAGCCGTCGGGGACGTATCTGTACCTGCCAAACCATCTCTTGAATATTACGGTCGCTGACTTCAGAGATGAGACCACTGGAATTATAGCCGTTTCCGATCCATCATAGAGATAAGAGGGAAGATCAAGAGGCAGTCCCGCGCCGGAGATGATCACGTCTATCTTCTCCTTCACGGCCGTTTCCACCATCTCTGCGTAGTTTGTGAGGGCTACCATAATGTTTACTCCCAAAACCCCTTTTGTCTTCTCCCTTGCCCTTCTTATGGTATTCTTGAGGCCATCTATGCTTGCCTGCCTGAAGTTCTTTCTGTAACCGTCAACCGTCATACCGATACCTGCCGTTCCAATAACCCCTATTCCACCTTCAGAAGCGACGGTAGCGGCCAGGTTGTCCAGAGAAATCCCTACGGCCATTCCTCCTTGAATAAGGGGAAGCGATGTCTCATGATTCTTTATCTTGAAGATTTCTATGTCGTCACATCCTCTCGATGCCTAAAGTGTGCATAATTCATAATAACCTAATTTGATGACCAAACTATTCTACTTCGAAAAGAATTCGATTAAGTCGTATGCTGACGATTCACATTTGTATCAACAGTATCCTCATTCTCATGAAAGATCGCAGAGAAACTTGTGAATCTCCACCATCGCCAGTGTATCCATCTTGCAGTACTCCAGCATATCTCTTCTTATTCTCTCTACCTCGGGCTCTCTGTAATTTCCCAGAGCCATATTCACGAAAACATACCTGGCATCGTCACCGTTATGGATGAACAGTCCCTCATAACCAATCCCTTCCACAAGTGCAGGAAGAAGCCTTTTGATCGAGAAGCTCCCACCGAGGTCGGGATGATATATATGGTCTTTCACAAGCAGTTCCGAATCTACAAATATCTCCGAGAAGGAGACGAGCTGCTCTGAAAGCTCTGGATAATCTCTGTATCTATTGGACAGCCATCTCAGAATATTTCTCTCAACGGAAGCATGGTGCGCCATGAGTGTTGTACAGTCCTTGAGGTCCTCAACCAGCCTTTCGGCGAGCAGGAGGCTTTCATCTCTCGAAGGATTGCCGAAGAGAAACTCCCTGTGTTCCAGGGCGCCCGAGGCCTCCCTTCTAATGTGCAGTGAATATTGATACGGGATCCCCTCGTAGGGAGCCAGGCCATCATACAGGGGAATAACTGAAGCTGCAGTCTCGAAATCGAGATAACCTATCGGATACTCCATACTATTCAGCTTTTCTCGAAGCTCTTCGGGTTCGTCAACCACTATCCCTCCTGTCTTAGCTCCACGAAAGACCCTTTGCAGAAGGGGTTTGTCGCCAAGTATCTCTCGCGGAAGCTCTTCTAGATAGAAGTATCCCTTTTCGATCAAAGCATCTGTCTTATCGGCACCCAATCTGGGAAGCTCAAAGATACTGAGTCTCCTGTCCAGACCGAAGCATCTTCGAAGATGCTCGCAGTCTCTGCATTTGTACCCCAATGAGCCGGAAGGGATCAATGTTGAAGTCAAGATAACTGATGCAAGTTCGAGTTTGGCCGTTATCTCGATTTTCTGCTCCGAGACCTCATCCGTTACGTCTATGATCTCAAAGAGCTTCCTGTCATCGTCACCCTTGCGATACATTCTAGAGACCATGATCAAACATGCTTTCTTGACTCTGTAACCCGAGCTTTCTATAACTGAAACTGTGTAAGAGAGATCTCTTATGTAGTCCTTTGTGTTCGATGAACCTGCAAGGCTGGATTTGACCTCGAAGACATCCAGTCCATCTGCCCCTTTTCTCAAAACGTCCGCCCTTGAGACGAAATCGCCGCTAATGAAAGCGGGTTCAAACAGTGTTACGGACTGCCTGTCTCCGATAATCCGCTCGGTTGCGAAGGAGGCCTCAAAGGGATCCAGTTCCTCTATCAGAATACCTTCAGGAAATAGACTCCTCGCCCTTCTGCCGACATCTAGACCCTCTTTCATCCTGAAATCTTCTGCGATTGTCGGCGTGAAATCCCGAGGTTCATTCCTCTCGATCCATCCCCTTACAGGGCAGTAATCGTACTCGAGAAACATCTTCTTAGTAATAAGTCTCAACTAGCTTCACCTCGAGTCTTGAAGAGTGTTGAATGCCTGAACTCAGATAACGTCTCATGATGATTATAACAGTACCGACAGGTCCGATTTTCAGGCCTTGTTTCGAGCCTTTATTTCTTCCGCAACTGCAGG
>NZ_DJGL01000090.1:41680-47949 GCF_002432735.1 Mesotoga sp. UBA5847
AAAAAATGGGGGGGATTCAGTTGAAACCGGCACCCGATTTCTCAGTGATCCAGGACGTCTTCAGGCGTAATGGAGAACCTTGCAGAGTTCCGTTCTTTGAACTCTTTGCGGACGATGAAATAATGGAAGAAGTGATGGGCTACAAACTTGCCGAAGTAGAAGAAGATCCCGACAGGTACTTCGACCAGCTGGTCGGTTTCTACGATGAACTGGGATATGACTACGTTCCCTTCTATCAGGCTCCCCGCTTTCCCACTCCCGATTACATTCATGGTGATGACACGGCAACATACCGCAGAGAAAGCAGGAAGTGGATGAATGAAAAGGGCGGCCCCATTAAGACCCTAAAAGACCTCCAGGAAGCGGACTGGCCGAAGGCAGATGAAGCTGTCGATTTCGACCTTTTCCGTAAGCTGGGTGAGCACCTTCCCGAAGGAATGAAAGTAGTTGGAGGGGCTTCCGGCGGGCCATTTGAGCACTCCAGCTTCCTGATGGGTGTTGAGAATCTCTCCATGGCCGTTTACGAGGATCCCGAGCTGGTCAACACTCTTAACGAAAAGATCGGCAATGTTCTGGTCGGAGCCGCAAAGATAATCTCTTCTATGGAATGTGTAGGCGCCTACTGTTTTGGAGACGATCTCGGATACAAGACATCGACCATCTTCTCTCCGAGACATCTCAGAAGACTGGTCTTCCCGTGGTACAAAGAGATAGCCAGCGTGGTACATGCAAACGGTAAACCCTTTGTCCTTCACAGTTGCGGCAACTTGACCACTGTAATGGACGATATAATAGAAGCCGGAGTCGATGCAAAACACTCCTTTGAAGACCAGATAATGCCTGTTCCAGAAGTGAAAAGAAGATGGGGCAAGAGAATCTCGATCCTCGGAGGAATAGATGTTGATTTTCTATGTCACGCCTCCGTCGAGCAAGTTAGGGATCGAACGCTCGAGACTCTCGAACAATGCGCTCCGGGAGGCGGGTATGCTTTAGGCACGGGCAACACCGTCGCCAACTACATCCCGGTTAAAAACTACCTTGCGATGCTGGAGGCCGGAAATGAATTCAACTCTCGCTAGATACGTCGAATCGACCTCCGATTAGGTACGTTCATGGCAGAATGCGAGAAAAACATCTCAGTTTTGAAAGGCATACCTTTCGATATAGATGCGGCTTCGCTTGTAGAAAGCCTGCGGATCAGAGCCGGTTCTGAGGAAGAGACGACTTTCAGAGAGCTCGTAGAGAATGCTCGTGAGACTGCAAACCCAAAAGCGATCTACAGGACCTGCTTTGTCGACTGCGTTAACAACGACGAAGTTACGATAGAAGGTGTTCGCTTCGAGAGCCGTCTCCTGTCGAAAAAACTCCATTCGGTCGGCAGAGTCTTCCCGTTCGTCATAACTTCCGGACGAGAACTTTACGAGTACCCGCTCGATCGTACAGATTTTCTCAAAATCTTTCTCTGGGATAGTTTGCTGGAACACATACTACATGAGGCAGCCGGGTTCCTAAGAAGCGAGATTTCCAGGAATAACCTGATAGAAAACCTCGTATGGATGTCTCCAGGTTCGGGAGATGCGGAGATCTGGGCTCTGCAGCAGCAGAAGGAATTGTTTTCCTTGATTGGAAATGTGAAGGAAGAAATTGGGGTCGAACTGAATGAGTCTCTTCTCATGATTCCGACGAAGTCAATTTCGGGAATTGCATTTCAGTCCGAGAAGGATTACAGGAGCTGCATGGTTTGCAGAAGGGCTAACTGTCATTACAGAAGCGCACCGTATGATCGGAAGCTGAGGGACTCCCTTGAATAGAGTGGATCAGTCTTCAAAATCAGTCTGGTTGAGGCTAGGAGTTGCTGTGTGAGGTTGGAGCAGAAGAAATCAGTTCTCAGTTTACCATTGTCCGTTCGGAAAGACCGCTGCCCAAAAGGAGCCTGCTGTGGTGTCGCTCTCGAGTGAATGGATAGGTTAGATAAGATCGAGGATACCGATGAGGAGAGAGGTTAAGTAATGAAAGAAGCTGTGTATAAGGTCACATTCCTGCCTTCGCAAAGAACAGTAACGGCAAAGAGAGGCGAGATTCTGCTTGATGTTTTGAGAAGGGAATCGCAGCAGGTGAATGCCGTATGTGGAGGAAAGGGAAACTGTGGAAAGTGCAAGGCGCTTTTGGCTGAAGGAAGCGAGGCCTTCCCGCTCACCCTTACCGAGTCAAGACTTCTGACACGAGACGAGATTGCGGCCGGATACAGGCTGAGCTGCCAGTTCAAAGTCATGACCGATGTCAGAGTCAAGACGGAGGACCCGGCTCTGAATTCCGCAGTTTCCAAACCGCCTCTTCCGAAGGCCTCGATAAGAGAGATATCTCCACAGGTTAGAGTCGAAGAGTTTTCTCTTTGTAGGCCGGATATTGATGACCAGGCTTCAGATTATTCAAGGCTTATGAGTGCTCTCGTTACCGAAAGACCGGGGATTGACAGACTTAGTCTTCTGAGAAGGCTTCCCCATGTCATAAGGGAGCTGGATTACAGAGGCAGGGCAGTCTTGTACGGAAGCGAAGTAATAGACATACTACCTTTCTCGAACGAAAGAGGCATCTTCGGTGTCGCAATCGACATAGGCACGACAACCCTCGCAGTTTACCTGGCAGATCTTAAGTCGGGAGAGATCGTTGCGGTTCGATCTGCTTCCAATCCCCAGTCTGCATATGGCCAGGATGTCATTTCCAGGATTGACTACGCAATCAAGAGAGACGAAGGAATCGATGAGCTGAGAACTGCAGTCTTGACAACACTGAACAAGCTGATCGACGATCTCTGCAAAGAAGGGGAAGTATCGAAGGAAAGGATCTACGATACTTCGATAGTGGGAAACACGACGATGATCCACATCCTTCTCGGAATAAGCCCCGAGAGAATCGCCTCCTCGCCTTTCATACCGACATTCACAGGAGGAAAAGTGTTCGAGTCACGGGAACTTGACCTAGAAGAGTCCATTCCAAATTCGAAAATCTACATAATGCCCGGAATCTCAGCCTATGTGGGCTCGGATATCACGGCCGACATTCTCTCGTCTGGATTTGTCGAAGATTCCGGCAACGTTCTCCTTGTGGATATCGGAACCAACGGGGAGATGGCCCTCAAAAGCGGCGACAGAATCTTCGCTTGCTCTACCGCGGCAGGTCCGGCATTCGAAGGAGGCAACATAAGCCAGGGAACTATTGCCAGACCGGGAGCGGTGGATCATGTGTGGTTGAATGGAGAAGGTATCGGATTCAGTACAGTGAATGGGTCGAAGGCCTCTGGAATCTGTGGTTCGGGATTGATAGACGCGATTGCCGTAATGATGGATGCGGGTGTAGTCAGCGAATCGGGACGAATCAAAGGAGAACACTTAGAGCTTGACGGCCCGGTGGGAAAAGTGCGGATAACCAGGCGAGACATTCGTGAAGTACAGCTTGCAAAAGCAGCCATTCGAGCAGGAGTATCCGTCTTGATGGACCGGGCCGGCATCGAGAAGCAAGATATAGACCGGATTCTGCTTGCCGGAGCCTTCGGAAACTACATCGATCCCAAAAATGCCCTGCGAATAGGCATGCTTCCCAATGTGCCGGTCGAAAGAGTTTCACCCGTAGGCAATGCGGCCGGTCTGGGTGCAGTTCTGGCAGTTCTCGATAGCGGGATTCGAGAGAGAGCGGAACGTCTCAGCGGTGAGATACATTATGTAGAACTATCTGGGAGAAAGGATTTCAACGAGATCTTCGTTGAGAATCTTGCCTTGAGGGAGGGATAAAGAATGGCTTTCAAGAGATCAGTCATACCTTTGCTCGGCGCGCCGGGAGCAAGACTGACGGGAACAAAGCTTAAAGAGAATCTCACAAACGCGGAAATCCAGTTCAAGTCTTTGTCGAAGCTTATGGAGGAGTTTCAGCCCGACGGGATCTTCTTCATGATGGACCTGACAGTCGAAGCCGAGGCGTTGGGACTGGAGATCGGTTTCCCGGAGGATGGCAATCCCTACGTTAAGGAACATCCAATAAAGGGACAGGACGAGCTGGCCTCTGTCGAAAACTCCTGGAGCGGAGTATCCGGCAGAATGAGGATCTTCACAGAAGTTACAGATAAGATGGCGAGAAAACTGCCGGGAATGAAGGGCAGCTACGTTATCGGTCCACTTAGCCTTGCAGGAGAACTGATTGGGGTTACAGACCTCTGTATGAAACTGATAGAAGAGCCGGATTTTGCGGAGAGCGCAATAGACTTCTGTGCAAGGGTTGTAGGTGAATACTCGAAAGCGCTAATCGACCACGGCGCGGACATGATAGCCGTGCTTGAACCGACGGCGGTGCTCTTATCCAAGAGACAGTTCAAACGTTTCGCGCTTCCGTATTTTGAAAAGCTCAGATCAGAACTTTCAAAACCTTTAATTTATCACATCTGCGGAGACACGGAACACATAGTAGAACCTATGGGTGCAAGCGGCGCCTACGGACTGAGCCTTGACAGCATGGTGGACCTGAAGGATGCGGCGGAGAGAATTCCCGAAGATGTTTTTCTTATAGGCAACATAGATCCGGTCAAGGTCTTCCTTCAGTCAAACGGAGAGGAGGTCGAAAGAGAAACTGCAAACCTTCTAGAGAAAATGAAGAACGTACCTAACTTCATTTTGAGTTCCGGGTGTGATATTCCACTGGAGACTCCTCATGAGAACATCGCCGCCTTCTTCAGGGCCGGCAGGAATTTTCGGTCGTAATACAATACCTCAGGTTCAGAAGAAGAGCAGATTCTTCAGCGGGAATTATCGAGAACCATATTCGTATGCGCATTCGAAAAGTCTGAAGATCTTCCCGGGTGATACTTCGGCCTGAATGTTGTGGATAGGAGCAAAGACAAAGCCTCCGCCCGGAGAGAAAATGTCGATGCGCCGGCGAATATCGTCCTCAAGATCCTTGAGTGTTCCGAAAGGCAGGACGTGCTGTGTGTCACATCCTCCTCCCCAGAAGACGATATCTCTTCCGAATTCCTTCTTCAGCCTTTCCGGCTCCATATTCTTCGCGTTGGTCTGAACCGGGTTCAGGATCTGAACACCGACTTTTATGAAATCTGGTATGAAGGTATAGACTGACCCACAGGAATGAAGAAAGATGAAAAGATCGGGTTTCTTCCTGTGAATGAAGTCACACAGGTCTTTCAGTCTGGGCTTGAAGACAGATCTGAAAATCCGGGGCGATATCGCCGTGTTTTCCTGGGTGCCGTAATCGTCGCCAATCTGGATAATATCTATATCGTCTCCCACGTTAGAGAGATACTTTTCCAGATCTACAATATAGGTTTCGAGGAGCCGGTCGAGAAAGAACTCCATAAGAGACCGGTCGGTAATCAGTCTCTCCATGAACTCCTGGTACCCGAACATTAAATGGCCCGCCTCGAAGAAGTTTCCCCCGAAAGCCCCGATTACGGCGCAGTCTGTTGACTCACGTATTCCCGAGAGCTGTCCTTTCAGGAACTCTATTTCCTCGTCAGTCAGTTTTGGCAGAACAAGAGCCGAGATCTCCTCTTTGCTCTCGGCCTGGGCAAGGGGGAAGTTACTCCTGTCGAAGTAATGGCCGCCCCGGGGCATCCTCGCGACTTCGACACCGTCCCTCTCGATTGCTAGCGAACCGTCCTCTTTCACTTTGGGGTCGAAACCATCTGGAAAGAGGTATCTCGACCCATCTTCGAAGATCTCTCGCCTGATCCAGGAATCGATTCTGGTTCCAAAGCCTCCGTTCAGTCTCTTGAGTTCGATCACATCGGAACGAACTTCTCTCCTGATCTCCTCATCGATAAGGGCAAGCATCTGATGAATATCGAAAACCTTTACTGGAAGATCACAATAACCGAGATAATCTACAAGCTTCCAGTAAGCTTTAGCATGAATGCCGGTCGACCTCATTCCTCCCAGATCGATGGGAATGCGGTCAGGTTCGCGGTGTTTCAACGTTTTCAACACTCTATCTCGCGAAGTCATGCAGTTCCTCTCCTTTCAGATCCTTCTCTCCTGAGACTCTACGAAACAATTATGCCTGAGACAGATTCTTTTGCTTCACTACTGTAAGATTTAGAAATAGGATCCACCTCTCTTTAAGCTCTTCATTACCCATAAGTTACGGAGCTGAATAGGAATCATATTGTGCTTCTTCTCCCTTGGCAGTATATGCTGTATTTGGCTTCTGATGATCCTGATCTTAAGTCCTCCCTTGAGGGAGGAGGGCCACGAAGTGGCGGAGGGTGT
>NZ_DJGL01000070.1:0-7114 GCF_002432735.1 Mesotoga sp. UBA5847
GTGGTTTTCATCAGCGTACAGCGGTTCTTAGAATCGAGATTCCAAATCAGGTTCAGCGGCTAAGACAGTAATTACAGTAGGATTCTTACACTAATTCAAGCGACTTCTCCTGGGAATCCCCGCATAAGCAGCTTCTTTCTTCAATACAAATATCCTCTGGCTATATCATATGATCAATCTAGATGTTCGATGAGAAGCTGAGGAAACGTATATAGACTCTTTACTTTTTTTCTGCTTCCGAAGAAAAACGTGGATTCATAAGTGGAATAACAATTGGAGGTGTAAGGCCTGCCTGCCCTGTAAACGATAAAATAGCTGCGCGTAGTACTGGCAGAAGTATTGAAGTACCGCTCTCAGCAACCATTTTTTCTAATGCCTTTTCTTCGAGGGTTTCTTGGCATTCGAAGACACCCTCCATGCTTGCCTTTATCGTAAGATAATCTGTCTCATCGGCTCTACCAAATGCTGTTAGAGTGAGCGCAAGAAGACAGTTCTTCCTACCGTCTTCTTCGATAATTCTCGTCTCTCTACCGAGTTCAATAGATATCACGATCTCATTTTGTACTGGAGTGTAGGAGAAGGAAAACTCCTTTATCAGATATCTTTTCATTTGAAGTATCGCTTGTTCCACTCTATGCATTTATCAAGCCGCCTCACTCGGTTTCCATCTAAAATAGCTTTCATTATTCTTCACCGAAATTACGGGAATATATATAGGAATGTATTTTATTACCTCTCTTGTTATTTCGGTTTTTCTGTCAGTTATTCCAAGATCTACATTCAGTCTTCCTTCAAGACAGGAAGAGATCTTGACAAGAGTCTCTAAGCTAAGATTCTCTTCTCCACGTTCAATATTTGAAACGTATGGCTGCTTAAAACCTAACAGCTCACCCAATTGTTTCTGCGAAAGACCTCTTTCTTTTCTGTAGCTCATTAACTGACTGGCAACTTGACCCTTAATCCTACCTATAGCGAGAGAATCTTCAACATTGTAGGTCTTGGCAACTTGGTCAAGAAACTCACCGAAAGATGAATTCCTCTTGATGGCCATTATTTCACCCCTTTCGAACTTTGAATCCTTTATTATCGCTCAACCATTTATCCGCCAGACTTTCAGCTTGTTTAACTGCCTTAACATAATCTGCTGAGCTTTTCTCAATGAACACCATAAGCAAAACACAGACCTCTTCAATACCATTGCTGGGAAAAAAACACAAACAACGAACATTCAATCCTTTTCTAATCAGCGTAATGCTGTTAATGCTCGTACCATGCAACTTTTCCAGTAGACCGGACTTTCTGACTCCTATAGGCCCATCTCTTTCAAGTACCTCTTCGAAGAAACCAAGCTTGTCCATAACAGGAGCTACCCTATTATTATGCTTGTCCAGAAAATCCAGAAAACAGGAATTGAAGCTTTCTGATCTTATGATTCTCATCGCACACCTCATTTATAACCTATAACTTATGTAATTATGATTCGAGGGAATTACAATCACGGTTGATTAGGTTAAAGTATGCACGTTTATTCTCATTATTCTTCCGCTTTCTCATGCATGCAGTTTCCTGGGCGACAAGAAACGGCATATACTGCACTATTGGCTAGCAGTGGTTCGCGTCTTTGACTGCCAATGTCTCACCAAACCTCAGAGCGAAGAAGCCAAATAACACCCCTTCGCATTCATACATCCCCCAAACGCTTACGCAACTGACCTCGGGTCCGTCCCTGGCAAAAAGAACACTGAAGTGAATTCTTCCACTTCGTGGCCGTTTCTTGCCATATGGTTGCAGTAATCTTCTTGAGTCAGTCTCTGAATGTCTCATGATCAAGCAGTTGGACCTTGACATTTCTTCGCAGGTTTTCCCGGAACCCCTAATGCTAAGGATCTCGTAGGCTCTCTCCCTGATTTTATTGCTATCCTCCTGAATTTAATTACGACACGTCTGTTATTTTACATCACTAAACATTCAGAACAAAATACACTAATATGATGTGATTATTAGATAGTTAGCCTTGTCAAGCCCTTAAACTGACAACAGTGATCGTTTTTGGAAGAGACCGCGGCCCTCTTCAACCTTGCGAATCTCACTTAGTTTGAGGGAAACAATCAAATTGGGAATCGCCTCAGTTCACATGGGAATTCATCAGCAGAACCAGAACCTGCCTACGACTTGCAGAACAAAACTTCTCGTTTGCAGAATGAATGGCAACCATTTCAGCTATGCATCTCACTGGAGAAGAGCCGCCTTCTTCACCTTTCAGAATCGGATGTTAGCCTCCTTTTCCAGACAAACCCTTCCAAGAGAAGACTCATCTTTGACAGCAAGAAATCCGAAAGGCGCTGAAGAAGGGCTAAATGGAAAGGAAAGCCAGACGTACCACCCCGTTTTCAAATAACCGCGCGTTTGATTCGTTGAGTGTCTTAAAGACCCAGCCCCAATTTAGGGTTTTCTTTTGCGGGTCCTGTTTATTGCCCTTCTTTAAGAAAGAAGCTCCTTCCGAAAAAACAGAAGAAATGAAGTAGTCAGGTTTTCAGGTCTTGAATCATTTTCATTTAAATCTAGGAATATCGGCAGGTAGTCCTACTCTCATGAAAAATCTCGCGAAGGCCTGGGCGAGGTGTTCTCTGTACGGAGGAAGCAATCGAAGCCGGTCTCCTTGTCTTCTCAGATGTTCTATCAGAAAGTCATAGTGAACACCGTAAACGTTTCTAAAATCAACTACCAAGAAGTCCTCTGTGAACTTGTCAATTTCGCTCTTGTTCAAGAGATGGAATGCATGAAGATGCCCCCTGCGAAGATCTTCCTTTCCAGAGCTCTTTCTGAAGTGAGGAACTGAATTCTCTATTGCCCTTAAGGGCCAAACCGGACAGACAAGAACCAGGTCAATCTTCTTGTTTGCTAGGTCACAAGACTGACTCATGATCAAAACATCATAAGTAATCACATCGGCCTCGACCTGTTTGTATTCTTCGATCGTGGCTGGAGGAACAATAATTGGGCATGAGTATACGAAATCACCTTGCTCTGGCGGCTGGCCTTTCTCAACCGTTCTATACCAGGGATACTCTGCCATCACAATCACCTAGAACAAGTCAACGTCATCCAGTCGATTTGGCTGACCTTTCTTCACGTTTCTAATGGTCAATCTAATCTTGTACCTTGCTTTCGGGGGCAAATGGCCTGGCAGAGGTACAGAATTTCTAGCTTCTCTCACACTGGGAACGATTTCTGAAGTTCCTGTCTCCGAGAACCAGACAGGAAACAATGTATCAAGCACAGTACCAGCGTCGGCAAAACCACTTGATCCGCAACCCGATTCGATTATCCTTGAAGGATTCAATGTCTTGTAGAGTGCTGATTCTGGGAATTGCCTAAACAAGACAGAGGAATTCTCGAAAACTGACGAAGCAGTCCCGTTTGGCAATACAAAGGAATCGAATTCTCTAACAGTAATAGCTAACATCACTGAAACCTCCTGAGTAAATCACCTTCAATCAACCCAAAGAACCAATCGTCCGCCAAAGAGTGAGCTTCAGAAACCCATTTCATGATTCTCACAACCGGACTGAGAGCTTCGTCGGAGATCCTTACAATCTGGGTATCCCAGAGCAGAACATCTCTCTCACCTTTCTTGGCTCGCATTACCCGGAAATTAAGTTGACTATCTTCTTCCTTTGTCGGAAAAGCATACCTAAAATCAAATGCAGTAGGGTTCTTGTCTAAACTGCATTTCTCAAAGAGTTTGTTATCTATCCCAGCGTTCACTTTCAGATTCCTCTGCAAGAAGCAAAACAAGTCTTCCGAAGTGTAATCAAAATCTATTGCATCAATATATCTGAGGGAAAGCATATTAACCTTCAGGTTGATGTCTGGATCTGGATAAGACTCGAAGAAATCTTTGATCAAGCGGCTAATCCTGCCTCTGAAATCATCCCACGAATAGTCTTCAGTCGCATTCAGCGTGATAATTCCGGGTCCCAACTGCACCAAAGGCCAACACGCTTGCCCTTTTCGGAACTGGTGCTGAACAACAAAAGGCGCCATTTCATCAGGTATAGAAGCTGATGGAAGCTGTTCGTGAAAAGGATATTCGTCACGAATTCTACTGTATAGGCTCCCCAAGACTATCCTATAATGCGGATCGATTATCGATCCTGACTCCTGGGTTTTCAGAGCCCAGCGCAGCTCAAATATTGCCTCAACTAGAGGTTTGTTCTTAAGAATTGGCCACTTCATGTTAAACACCAATCTCATACAGAAAATACTTGCATTCTGGCTTATTAATATATTATCATACGTTACTTCTCTCCCGGATTTCCAAGCCAATTCCCAGATGATATAAGTCAGCAATTAGAGAAGATCTCGAAGAATTCTGAAGAAGAAAAAGACACGAACCTCAACAGAATTTTTTTCTCTGGAAGGACTGAATTGCAGTCGTCAACCATGTCAAAAGATAGATAATTATCATCAAGATCCAAATAGGGAGAAAAAAAGACTGATCTCAACTCAAAATACGAAGTCCCTATTTTCGAGAAAAGTCAACACTGCCCTTTGACAGCAAGAAACCCAAAAGGCGCTGAAGAAGGGCTAAATGGAAAAGAAATCCAGACGTACCACCGCGTTTTCAAATAACCGCGCACATGATTCGTTGAGTATCTCAATGGCCCCACACTCGATTTGGAGTGTTCTTTTGTGGGTTCTGTTTATTGTCTCATGAGAAAAATGAAATCCTTCTGAAAGAAGGGCCTCTACTGGCGGCTGCCCTGTACAGCGGGGTTTGATTTTCAGTGTCGCCATGTTCTGGCGAAAGACGGTCTCAAGTAGACGAGTCCCTAATCAGCAGTAATTATCATAGGATTCCACGCTGATTTCGAGCGGTTTTCTCCGGGAAGCCTCGCGCTAGCAGCTGCTTTCTTCAATACAAATATCCTCTGGCTATATCATATGATCAATCTAGATGTTCAATGAAGGCGAGCTAGCTGATATGACCACAGAAGAACACTGATCAGACTATTCCCTGTTCTTTTCTTTTTTCTCTGACAAGGTGTTTTTTGAGAGTGACTGAGGCACATTGATCAAAGGTATTCTTATAGGGGGATTCATTCCAGCCTGCGAAGTGAAAGAGATAATAGCGGCCCTAAGAAGAGGGATCAGAGTTGCGGTCCCGCTAATCATGCAAAAGTCTTCGAATGTTTTGTCTTCCATATTCTCGGGAGCTTCAAACCTACCCTTGATTGTTGCATCGAGCTTCAAAGCCATCTTTCTTCCGCTTCGACCCCTGACTTTGACTGAGAGAGACAACAAGCCGAGGAGGCAACCGTTATCGGCACGCCCATATTCAAGCTCTGGATCATGCAGGTCCAGCGAAATTGACATGTTTTTGACCCCCTCCTGGAGAGTAAACGAAAAATCAGAAATTCTGTGCGCCAAGAAACGGAACTCGGCATTCACTGGCTCAGGCACTATTCTTCATCCCTTTGATGCTTTGATTGCCAACGTACTCCCATATTGAGACTCGCTCTTCAGAAGAATCTGGAATCGAAGTATCATCTTTGAAGTCAATCTCAAGAGATACACGACCTCCGAGTTTGTTGACAACGTCAAAAAGCTTTCTTATTGTGAAGTTATAGTCGCCACTTTCGATCTTCGAGATCATTGCCTGGCTGCACTCTAGTTTTTCTGCCAGCTCCTTTTGTGAAAGGGATTTATTCGCCCGATAGTTAATAAGAGCTGCAGAAATATCCGTCATGACTCCAATCAAGTTCAACTCAAATCTCGTGTCATCGTCTGCCGACTCTAACAACAGTTCTCTGTCTCTCTTGAATGGAGGCTCTGGATTTTCAGTATTCATTCTTCTCTTTCTTTCGCCTTCAACCCATGAAAACATAAACAACTGCACCTCCTAAAACTTGCACACATTAAATCCCCGACCGGTCCATTCACAAATCCTCGACTTCAGTCTCTCGATCGCCTTCTCATACTTTTCATCGGACTCATCAAAGAAGACAAGATAAACAATAATCTTCTTATCATTGAAGAAGCAGAAAAGAATCCTTGCGTTTTCTGGATCATTCCTCTTCGTCTCTGTAAGATGAAGAGAATATATTGAATAACTGGTCTTCGTACGTCTCAAAACCTCCAGGCGGGAAGATCTTCGCGGTTTTGCAAGTTCCGTTTTCAGATAATTCTCCCCCGCCTTCTCCAGCAGCTCGGTGAGCAAAAACCTTTTCTTTATCAGATCCTTCTTTCTGGAGGGATTCTTTCCTACGTACTTGTCAAATTCCCTCTGCATTCTTTCGTCGGATAAGACATCGATCTTTCTCTCCATCTTACCTCTATTTATAACTTATAAGTTGTATTATTGTAAGAACGATCCGTAACGATTATTACTCGTTACAACCATCTTGGGTCAATTAATAAGGCATTGCTCGCGATATCAAATGATTTCCATGAGCTTTCGGGATGGTTTAAGTAATCCTCTTGAGTTGATCTCTGGATGTAGAATAATTGGTAAGTTGGACTTCAACATTTCCTCTGCAACTGGTTTTCTCTTCGCGAGAAACCTTGAATATTCACTAAGTTCCATTGATTGCAACAAGCACAAAGCACTTTCTTATTGCGAGATATTCGCAAGTTAATATCTGTAGCCGGGCCAGTTGATCTACTTTCTCTTACTATCGAAAGTTGTTTAAGCAGACGGGCATAGTTCGCCTCAGTTCACATGAGAATTCATCAGCAGAACCAAAACCTGCCTACGACTTACGGAATAAATCCCAACGATGTCAGATATACATTTCATAAACTGTTGTCGAATTTCTTTACCAAGAAGAGATCGTTCTGAACTGAAGACGTTTGTCCCAATGATAGACAATTGAAGTAGCCGGGCGGGCGCCCGGCTTCGGTTCAGCTATGTGAATATGCAGTGGGCAAAACGAATCATGTTACCCTTTGACTGTTTGCTATTCTCCGGAAAGCATCTACTGAATAGGGTTTGCTTTGGTCACCTGCTGCGTACCTGCAATGGTGTGCTGATTTTTTCCCACCCATTCCTCAATAACCTCTCTGGCATCATCAAGATCAGCAATGGTGATCGATTCGCCGAGTTTGTCTT
>NZ_DJGL01000015.1:0-3298 GCF_002432735.1 Mesotoga sp. UBA5847
GGAAGGTACGAGTTGAAGAGAGAGAAAGGGACAGAGGAGAGAGTTCTCGCCTTCTCGTGAGCGCAGCGAACGTCTCGACTATGCTCTTTCTCGATCGATCTTTGCGGCGAACCGTTGGCCACTGACAGATGAGGATTATCTTCATGGGAACGTCCATTGTGCCCAGAATTGCCCAGCAGTGCAACAGTGCTTTTGTCGAACTGGGGAATGGGGAAAGCTTTTTATTCGAGTTCGGCTAAGGCGTTTGTCAAATTAAGTCGTCGGCATCCCACCCTAACGTTTGGACAAGGTGTTTTTGCTCATATGCATGGAGACCCTGTCGGGAATCCTATTACTCTCTATTGTTTTGGCCCGCCTCAAAATCTGAAGCCTCCGCTGTAACTCTATGGGCCCTCCGGCGATGCGTACTCTCTTTTCGAGCGGCTTAGGCAGGACTGCCTTCTTCGTCAGCTTCAGAGCAAGGCTTCTTCTCAGAAGCCACATATGAAACGCAGTCAGCTGAGAAGTAGTATCATTGCATCAAAGAGATGTCTTGCGGAGGCAGGTTCCGCTCCTTTGAAAAGTCGATCACATCGCGAAGAAAGAGGGAAAGATCATGTTCATAACGGATAATGTGAACGTCCCCACCGAGCTTATTAGGGCCCAGGAGGAAGGCAGGCTCGTCGTCTTTGCTGGAGCCGGCGTTTCGATGGCCTCCCCCTCGAACATTCCCGGCTTTGTCGACCTTGCGAAAGCCGTCGCGAAGCGATACAAGCAGAAGTATTACGCGAGGCAGCAGAGAGTCCAGCCGCCCGACGTCTTTCTCGGAAGCCTGAACCCGAAACGGGAAGAAGAGGGCGTCCACGAAATCGTCAGGCAGATCATGAGTGAAGAGAGTTCCAAGCCATCGGAGCTTCACAGGCTGATCCCACTTCTATTCAAAGGCCCTCACGACCTGAAGATCGTTACGACCAACTACGACGCCCACTTTCTCACAACCATCAGGGAGTACAAAGACAGATATGCGGGTTTTGAAACCTTCAGAGCTCCCGCACTTCCAAGAGGCGACGATTTCAGGGGAATCGTCTATTTGCACGGAAACGTAGAGCAGGACGCAAGATGGTTGGTAGTTACCAACAGAGACTTCGGAAGGGCATATCTCACAGAGGGCTGGGCTAGAGACTTCTTGCGCGATCTCTATCTCTCCGACTACACGATTTTGTTTATAGGTTACAGCCACAGGGACACCATTGTTGATTATCTGGCCAGAGGTCTGGACATAAGGCAGTCAAACAGATACGCTCTCGTCAGCGCTAGCGATGCAGAGAGATGGAAGGAAATCAACGTAATCCCCGTTTCATACCCGCTCGTGCCCGAAGAAGCAACTGCCCATCTCGAGCTTCAAAAGGCACTCGAGAAGTGGACCTCTCTCGCAAGTTCTGACCTGAACTGTCATACCGAGAGAATCGGCAGGTTCGCATCCAAGAAGCCCGGCCAAGATAGGAAAGCAGACAGCTACCTGACATACTGCCTCAATCGTGAGGATCTCACGAAGGTCTTCTGCCGTTTTGCAAATGACTTCGACTGGGTGCGGTGGCTCGATTCAAGGGGACTTCTCGACAGCCTCTTCAATGAAGACGGCCCACTTGACGAGATTGAGAGAAACCTTGCCGACTGGTTCGTTAAGACAGCCTTCGAAAGTTCAGATCAGGAGCACCTTACCTTTCTGGTCTCAAGAAACTCTCCGCTGAACCCATATCTGGTCTCCTCAATCGTCCAGTATCTCGCTAATAATGAGATAGAGAAACCGGGCGACTTTCTGGCGGAATGGCTCAACCTGATTCTCAACAATTGGCACAAACACGACACACCCGATCAAGCTATGCTCGAAGCTCTGAAGAAGGTCGAAATAACTGAAAATCCCTGGATAATAACGAAGACAATTCAGAACTTCTTTTCTCTATCCCAGACGGGAAGAGAGGCAACGCTTTCTCTCTTCCACAGACAATACGACCTTGAACCCCTTGTAACGACTGATTGCCTGAAGAGGCTCTGGTCGGAACTGCTCGAACCGAACCTCGCCATCCTTTATGAAGACATACTGTCGATCCTTACCTCCCAGCTTATGAAAGCGGTCGCCGACATGTCTGTTTTGAACAGTACCTTGAGAGAGCACGACAGCATATGCGGCGCTAGGAAAGTAATCGAAGAGAGCGAAGGAGAGGCGGGGCCCGAATGGCTCCACATATTCATAGATATGATGAGAGACACTATCCTCTTCCTTATAAAAACCGATGACAAGAACAGGGAGTTCTATTACGAATGGTGGCGGAGATCCAAAGCTCCCATCTTGTGGAGAATCCTGTTGTACGCCGTATCGGAAGATCCATCATGCTCGGACGACTACCGTGTCGGGATCATTCTAGACAACGGGTGGCTGACTAATCCGGTACTGAGAGTGGAAATTGCAAAGATCATCAGAAACTCGCTTCGGGCAACTTCTATATCTCTCAAGAAAATGGTCGTTGAAACCATCGAAGCCGAAGCAAGCAAAGAGAGCAAAGCATCGGAACATAGCGATGGACTGAGACTAGATCCTCTTATCGAAGAGATTCTTTCAATTACTGAAGAGTTGCCAGTCGACTCCCCCGAAATAAGAAGGCTGATCGAAGCGCTTGAAGAGAAAAACAACGATCCCACCAGACAGTAATACGATAGCGCACTAACCGCAGCTTGAAGCAGAACCCGGCGAAGCATGCGGCATCAACTCCAAGCACAATCTGATGCCTGAGTTCTTTGTCGACAAGAGCGATACTGAGGGTGACCGTTATGATGTACCCAACAGTACTTTGCAGACAGCCTCGGAAATCCTGAAAACATTGAAATTGAGGAGTTGAAACGCTTGTTGTCTGACTTCCGAATTACTGCGGTATCGAACGCGAAAAATAAACAGCCCGGAGAATCCTCCCCGGGCCGGCAATCGACTGAGAACAGCTAGGTCTTCTTGCCCTTGTCCATATAAGCGACAAGGATCATGGCAGCGCCGCCGATCCACTTGAAGATGACGTGCCAGACGGGCTCCACAACGGTCGAGATGTTTAGTGAAGCTAGCAGAGCCATGACCAGCACCACAACACCGGCGAGCATCAGTACCGTTCTTGACATAATGATCACCCCTCCTGTTTACAGGTATCTGGTAAAATCTTGACTCCATCTGCTATCGTGATTTTATCACAACTTTGCGCAAGAAAGACAGAAATGGGAGGATCTTCTACAGCTTCACCCCTGCAGTGAGTGAACAGGCAAAGAAGGCGATGAG
>NZ_DJGL01000016.1:0-6477 GCF_002432735.1 Mesotoga sp. UBA5847
TTTCACCAGTGACTGACTTTTCTCTCGTTTTCTCATGAGCATAGCGAAGCTCTCGACAAAGCCCTTTCTCGGTTATTCTCTTCAAAGAATCGAGGTCAGCATGACAAATAGCGACGCTTTCGGAATTGCTTAATACTGTCATCCCGTGATGCCTCTGCACGGGATCTCGCTCCGAAATCTCTCTCTTGTTTTGAGCATCCTGGCTTGCAAGCGCCTCTTTCCCCAGATTCACTCTTCGCGTTATTTGGTCAGTGATCCACATGATGCTCCTGCCAGCGACCAAGAACGAACATCGAACAAACGTTCTTATAGGGCCATTTCAGAGCATCGGCTTCTTTCGTATATAAAGACTAACACCCTCCGCCGTTACGTGATCCTCGTCCCTCAATTGAGTACTCAAAATCAGGCTTATCAGGAGTTTAAATACAGATTTACGCAAGATGCAGCATATTAGCGGCATTTAACTCATAGTATTATGGGTCCGATGAGCTTGCTAAACGAGGATGAATTGGAAGAAAATGAGAGATGAACCGGAGCGAATGAAACTGGATCATTTTTTCTTTGGATAGAAGCGAAATCTTCAAGGCAACGGAATTGACAGGAAAACAGCGTTATGTCCATTCAATGCTCAAGGTTGAAGCACCTCCAACTTACTTCGAAATCCACTTAAACAACTTGAATCATGCTCACAATCTTCACAAGCTCCATAACCCTCTCAGTGTAATGAGCTCATCCGATTGGTTTGTCCATACGATATCGAGCTTGGTCAAAAGTAATTAATTTGATACAATATTGACAGAATACTCCAATTTGTATGCCTGTGAGACGCTTAGTGTCGTCAGACGATTCTCCCGAAATAGTCTCGGGCAGCGCATGGAAGGCGCAATTCTTATCTACGGAATAACATGGTAATTTGTTAATATTGTCATCTGACTTGCCCATTGTGGCAATTGGCCAGTTTTATCAGGTCAAGCAAGGAGGTAGGAGCATGAGTTCAGAAGAAGGCTTTTTGTTTCATACTACGGGAATTGACTTGATCGAGACCTGCAAAGGTGGAAGAGAAGGAGATATCCTCGAATGGCCTGTGAAAAGACAGCCCGGTGGGGGGGG
The DNA here is from genome assembly GCF_002432735.1 of Mesotoga sp. UBA5847. Taxonomy (NCBI): domain Bacteria; kingdom Thermotogati; phylum Thermotogota; class Thermotogae; order Kosmotogales; family Kosmotogaceae; genus Mesotoga; species Mesotoga sp. UBA5847. The sequence continues at coordinate 1,111 of NZ_DJGL01000016.1, forward strand.
AGAAATATGGAGAATGAAAAGAAGATAGTTCGCAGGTTTGTCTTCAAGCTGTTCAAAGTCTATTGGAAACGGGAATTGCTGGCTGCAGTTCTGGTCGGAGTGATGATTGCTCTTGCAGTTGTCTTCCCGCTCTTGATAAGGCTGCTAATAGATGTTGTTATCCCTTCTGACAACATGGATCTTCTCGTAAAGTACGTTTTGCTTGTCGTCGGGCTCTGGTTTGGAAGCTTGATCTTTACCTATTTTGGCGAGGTGGTTTTTGAAACCACGGCCCTCATGGCAAAATCGGACCTGCGAAAGCAATTGTTAGAGAAGATGTTTGTTCTTCCTTTCGACTATTTCCACAAGAATAAGACCGGCGAGCTCGTATCGAGACTAATATCTGATCTGGAACTTGTAGGAACCGTTATAGCGCAGGTATTTCCGATACTGTTATTGGGAGTCGTTCAGATATCGGCGATTCTAGCTATCATGTTTGCTTTCAACTGGAAACTGACTCTTTTGCCCCTCGGCTTCATCGTGTTTTCCTTTCTTGTGATAATGTTCTTCAATATTATGGTGGAGAAAAGGAGCAAAGTAGAGAGGGAGAAATTCGGCGAACTGGCAGGAGTCACAAGTAACATAATCGATAATATGAAACTGATCAGAATCGCCATGCCATTTGCCTGGGTCATGAATTTCTTCGATCGTTTTCAAGGAGACCATGTTTATGCGGGCAAGAGGTTCATAAAGGCAATAAAGATCGCCGGCACACTCAAGACGTCGATAAACGGACTTATCTCCTTTTCACTGCTTGCCTATGGTGGTTACCTGGTAATGAAGGGTGAGATTACCGTAGGAATTCTCATTACTTTCTGGGCTTATGTTCAATCATTGTTCAACCCTATTCAGCTGCTTATGCAGGTGAACATTCTTCTAAGACAAAGCTGGGGAGGGCTCCTGAGAACAATCGAGGTACTGGAAGGTCCTGAAGAAGAAATGAGTGGTAGTAGTCCTAAGTTAGAAGATGTTCGGAGCATTTCTTTAGAGAACATTGAGTTTGGCTATGGCAAAAAGCAAATTCTAAAAGGCCTGTCTCTTGAACTGAGGAAAGGGGAAATTACGACGCTGGTAGGTGAGAGCGGCGCCGGTAAAACCACCACTCTGAATATCCTTATGGGACTACAAAAACCCCAGTCGGGAACCATATACATAAATGGCGAGCCTGTATCGAATTCGGCATTACTCAGACCATATATCGGCTTTGTGGAGCAGACACCAACTTTGTTTGAAAGATGTACTCTCCTGGAAAACATTACCCTGGGTAGATCGATTTCTGAAGCCGGTTTGGAAAACATCTTCGAAAGAACAAACCTTGACGTATTGTTGAGAAGATTCGAGAATGGACTCGACACATTGGTTGCAGACGTTCAGCTTTCTGGCGGTGAGAGACAGTTGGTCGCGCTGGCCAGAGCATTGGTCTCGAAACCACAACTACTTATTCTTGATGAGATCACGTCAAATATCGATTCAAAGACTGAAGAAATAATTCAGAATACTCTTGTAAGTCTAAAATCTGAAGGCATAATCGTGCTGATGGTTGCTCATAGATTATCAACTGTTCTATTGAGCGACAGAGTGGCGTTAATCAGTAATGGGGTTATAGTTGCAAGCGGAACTCACAGCGAGCTTCTAAAGACCAGTTCCGAATACAAGAAGCTTTACTCGCTTCAGTTGATAAAGGATGAACAGCAGGATAATTGATCAAGCGCATAGCGGTGCACTGTAAAAGCCCCGGACAGGAACGTATCAGGCAGGCTTCCTGGTGTTACTTCTAAGCAGAGAAGATCGGGATGCGGGTGTAGAGTTTGGCGGATGATGCCGAAGGTGAGAGTTTCAAGCTCTGACTTTCAAACTCCCAACGCTTTGTCCGGGAGCCCTTGAGGGTTCTATAAAGCCATGGATGAAATCTCGGAACAGAATCAAGGGAGAAAGACAGGTTCAGTTGTGTTTCCGATCACGTACCTCGGACGACACTTTCGCTCCTCAAGATTTCCATCTATCAAGAACTTACCCTTACTACTGCTTCAAAAACTCTTTTCCTGCTAATTCTAACCTCGGATCCGCGACCTTTCAGCTCGTAGCGAACGAAGACGGGCCGTAGGGCCCGTCTCACTAGAAATCGAAATTGTATCTTCCTGCCAGATGAAAGTGGGGGAAGAAGGTCGAGTGTCTTGCGAGCTGCCCTCCGAGATTGAATCCCACATTTATGATTGAAGTTGCCAACTCAAGACTGAAGTCGCTGATGTCGTAGCCTACTCCGACATGAGAGACTAGCGGAAGATACTTTATGTCTCGAGCGGCAAGGACGCTGGACAGTTCAGTCATCGCCGTTGCCTTGAAGAAGACAGGCGGAAGAGAAGGCGCGAGATCTTCGAGTCCCAGTTCGGCGTAAAGTCCTATGAGGGCTTGCATGGGGTCAAGAGAATAGAATTCCATTTCCTCAAAGCCGAATCCAAAGACTGGAACATCTGCAATAATGCCTAAGACGGGTTTGTTAAACAACATCCAGCCTACCTGAGCCCTCCCGAAGAACTGAAGATCAAATTCCTTTGTCTGTCTGTCCTGATTGAGAACAAAGCCCATTCCCACTGAGAAGTGGGTTGCCATCAGACCTGCGGCCAGACCAATAATCAGAACGAATACTGCGAGCTGTTTCACTTACACACCTCCTAAGAGTCTTATGTCAGAATCGCAGTCTTGCAGCGATCTCACTTTGAAGGAGTTCCTTATCAACCACCACGACTTTTCCGTCGTTGTTTATTACGCTTCGCACGATCCAGGGGCCCAAATTTCTAACTTCTCTGCTCTCCTTTACGGCATGCGTATATACTAGCTCTCTGTCAAGAACATAACCTCTTTTTCTCTCAAGAGGATTAATGAAAAGCGTGTCGATCCTTCTGTCATTTGCTGCTTTAGAGACTTCCGTCCAACCTTCGACATACTTGTCGAAATTCTCCTGGGCCATTTCCAGAAATTCCTTTCGAAGTCTCCTGCTTTCGCTATCTATCAGTTTGTCGACTTCTTCCTGAAGTTGCCTCTCCAGATTGAGTGTCTTTTGAACGAAGATTGGGTATGCTTCTGGAATAAGGTGTTTCGCTTCCTTCTGGAACTTTTCAATGCTTTCACTGAACGAAGAAGAGTGAAAGAAGACGAGGTATTCGACGTCTTTTGGAATCTCTTCGTCGTTCTTTATCAATGAGGCGTTCTTCTGAAGGAACCTCCTGTTCTCTTCTTCCTTTGCCTTGCTAACTTTTTCCGAAGCGTTCCCGTGATACATCGCTCCCGATGAAGGCGAGGGAGAGTACCCCTCCAGATACTCCTGTTCTTTTTCTCGAATGAACTCATTTTCGACGCTCTTAATAAGAGAGAGTTTTCTTCCTTCCATTACATAGTATGTTGATTTTTCCCTCTCCAGCGAGACAACAAGGGCCTCCGCAGATGAGCTTGAAAGCCATATCAGTTGATCAAGATCGAATGTCTTACCTACGTAAATCTCCTTCTCGGGCTTTCTATGAAGCGGGATGATTTTGACACCTTCGATTGCTTTATCGTTTTTTACATCTTCGCCTGTGTGGAACTCGATAAAAATAGCCAATCCCCTCCCCAAATCATCGATGTTTCCGAGTTTGGTAAGGACTGCTTCAACAACCTTCTGATGAATTTTCCCCATACCGGTTATCTTCTCGTCCTTCCTCAGACAATCTAGGATATTTGACTTCAAATGTTTTTCCGCATCGCTCCTTTTGAGATTCTCCATTGGAAAGTAGAAAGTGAGAAGATATGAATCTGATTTGATCCCGGCCTCTGCACTGAGTAGCTGTTGAAGTTCTTTTTCCATCTCAGCTTTTCGAAGAACGCGTGTAGCGACATTATCCATTTGATTTGCCTCCTTCCTTCGCTTCTTGGTGGTATGAAAGAACCTAAGGGCTTTCACTCTTGGCACGGTCTTCCATTCTCAGTACTCTCTCTTCAATTATAGTATCTGAAGTCTATTGGCTACACTTCAATTATAACCCCGGAAAATATTGTACAATAGCCACGGAGATGATTTGTTTGGCTAACAGTTTACAGAATTTGTTCTTCTCTAGAATGGAAAAGACTTTTCCGGCACTCAAAGTAAGGAATTTCAGATATTTCTGGGTAGGTCAACTGATATCCGTCATGGGAACATGGATGCAGACAGCCGCTCAGTCATGGCTCGTCTTGACGATAACGGATTCCCCTTTCCTGTTGGGTCTTCTCGGTGTTGCGCAATTCACGCCGGTACTCATTCTGTCACTACCTGCGGGGGTCTTCGTAGATCGTTTCCCCAAGAGGAGCATCGTAATCTTAACTCAGATAGCCTCGATGATCCTGGCATTTATACTTGCGATTCTTGTCTTCACGAATACAGTTCAATACTGGCACATCTTCATTCTGGCGTTTGGTCTCGGAATGGTCAAGACACTCGACATTCCTGCAAGACAATCTTTCATGATCGAATTGGTGGGTCGTGATGTGGTTCTTAATGCAGTTGCGCTGAACTCAACGGTCATAAATCTTGGAAGAATCGTAGGACCGGCCTTGGCGGGGGTAGTAATGGCTCTTGTCGGTGCGGGTTGGTGCTTCCTCATAAATGGAGTCACTTTCATAGCTGTGATAGTCGGTCTGTTCAAAATTGACGTAGCGCCGGTCGTAAAGAAGAGACCAAAGGGGACTGTGATACCTGACATCAAAGAAGGCCTAATCTATCTTTTCAAGAGTCCGATACTGACTACCACCACTTTGATTCTCGCAATCGTCAGTACGTTCGGCATGAATTACAGCGTTTTGATTCCTGTCTTTGCAAGAAATCAACTCGGTCTCGATGCTCAGGGATATGGACTTTTGATGTCTTCTTTGGGAGTCGGGTCGTTGCTTGGAGCTTTGATTGTTGCTGGGGGGAGTTCCAGAGGGCCGAAGAGAGTAAGGCTTTTTGTTGTCCCGTTCATAACTTCTTCTCTTTTCATCATTATGGGATTCAATAGTTCGTACTTGCTTTCGGCTTTGCTGATCGGGAGTATGGGGTTCGCGAACATCTTCTTTACTACCACTGCAAACAGCCTCATGCAAATTCACTCCGATAACGAGTATAGAGGAAGAGTTATGAGCGTTTACTCTCTCGTATTCGCCGGCTCGACGCCGCTCGGAAACATGTTTGTCGGATCGATCGCAGACCGAGCCGGCGCAGGGAGCGCATTCTTCTGGGCCGGTGTAGTCACGGTTCTGCTGGTTTTGGGAACAACGATGGCCCACAAAGTTAGGAAGAGAATTTCAGCGACGAAGAGTGATGCGGAGGCATGAGCG
>NZ_DJGL01000016.1:6494-8270 GCF_002432735.1 Mesotoga sp. UBA5847
GAGCGGGTTATCGGATCGAAATGTTGTATAATGATTTTGTTTGAGTATCCGGGGTGGTTATATATGTCTAGAATTCCCTTCTCCCGGATTTCCAGGTTCTGGGGGTTTAAGGAAAAGATCAGGTTTGAGAGAGCATTGAATGGCAGAGCTTCGGTAGTCAGCTCAGGTGGTCGTTTGTATGTGTTGAAGAGAAGGGCCGCGAGTGTTCCTGCCGGTTCTTGTCGTAGTGGTCTTCTGGCGAATCTTGTCGGTACCGGAGTTCCTGTTTCGGCTCCCGTTTATGCCCGCAACGGCAAGTCTGAAGTAAGAATCGGCAAGTACGTTTACTCAGTGTTTTCTTACATAGAAGGAGAAAAGGCCGACTCCAACATCTCTCATGCCACTCCGGAGTTGGCGGTTGAACTTGGCATTTTCACCGGAAGGCTCCACAAAGCTCTAGAAGAAATCGACGACGATCAGCTTGAAAGAACGAATCTGCTGAAGTCGCTGACAGCTGCCCTGCGGTACTTCAGTGCAGGGGACTTAGAAATGAAACTCGAAAGTGTTGAGGAATTCTTCACCGATTTCTACAAGATATATTATAGACTGCCGGTCCAGATCATCCATGGCGACTACCATCCAGGGAACATAATCATCCACGAGGGGAAGGTCTCTGGGATAGTAGATTTTGATTGTGCGACTCGAGAAGTGAAAGTGCTAGATCTTGCCTATCTAGTTCATAGCGTCTTCGCCGAGTTTCTGAAGATGGGTTCTCCATCGCTTTTCCTCTATTTGCTTCCGTACTTGCTTGAAGGATACTCCTCAGAAAACACTCTTTCCTCGAGCGAGAGGGAGAGTTTTGTCTATCTTCTTTCTGCTATTTCGATCATCCAGATTCATTACTTCACTGCGAAAGAATTGACTGAAGAAGCGCGCTTCGCAAAGAATGTCTTCAAATGGCTGTACAAAAACAGTAGTCGTATCAAGGAAAAGGCGGGTCTTGTCCTGGCCGGTTCCGAAAAGGTTATCTAGTGTGTGGTTCAAGAGATAGTTAATTTCCCGCCGCGCTTTCTTTTCTCCTTAGCATCGTTCCTTTTCATTTGTTCCTAATTGAATATTTCTTATAGAATACCGAGAGTCCCTCGCCTCGATTTTTGCTAATCTATCGCTGTCGCATATTAAACTATAATGTCTGCCATCAGAACAATGGCAGTCGGATCCTGGCAATTGGAGCGATCCGCTTTGCATTGAAGTCTTTGACCATGTTATTCAGCTGAGTCATTTTAGAAGAGAAACAGATCGATGGAAGATAAACGGCATGTTTTATTGACGGCTTAATGGTATGGTCAATTGCTAGTGTCGAAGTATAATCTGTTTGAGGAGGTGAATCCATGCTCGGGCTGAAAATCGTCGTCGAAAGAGGCTCTGGAGTCCCTTTGTTCAAGCAGCTGATAGATCAGTTGAGAACAGCGATAATTAGGGGGAGATTTCTAGGGCACAAGACTTCCTTCCGAGCGAGAGCTTTTGACGTTGCTCAGCCTGAACAGGAGCGTTGTTGTGAAAGCATATAACGAACTGAAGATGGACGGCCTTCTGGATTCCAGATCGCGAAGCGGCACTTACGTCCTTTCAGTCCGGCCGGAACAGCAGTGTCATTTCGTCGGTCGCTTTTCGACGATATTATGCAAGAGTGCTTTTCAAAAGCACGGATACATATGCCTTCGGCCTGACAGTTGCCGTTTGGCCGCTTCGACAGGGACCGCCGGCGCTTCCGTCCTTTAGTTTTCTCAATACTTC